>CACYET010000045.1:0-8551 GCA_902773515.1 uncultured Eubacteriales bacterium
CGTCCCTACGGTCCACTCGATATAGGCGGGCGCGGGGGCGGACCTTCCGCCGCATCGCCGCCCCTACAACCCCTCCGGCCCTGACGGGCCACCTCCCCTTACACAGGGGAAGCAAGAGAAAGCGCGGCAGCGGCCAATAACTCCTCACTCCTCACTACTAACTCCTCACTTACTCAACTCCACACTCCACACTCCACTCTCCACACTCCACTCTAAACTCTATCCCTCTCCGCTCTCCATCTCAAACTCCGCAGTCCTCCCGAGCTCGCCGCCGTCCTTGCCGATCTGGGCGACGCAGAAGCGCTCGACGGTCGTCGCGTCGTCCAGCGGCGCGGCGATGTGGTGGGTGTCGACGTACACCGTGTCCAGCACCTGGTCGCCGACCACGATCTTGCTGAACTCGGTGAAGTTCTCGCCGGTCACCAGCAGGCGGTGGTACTCGCGCTGGGCGTCGTTGATCCGGATCTCCCGGCTGCCCATGGTCATGTCGGTGCGCTCGTAGGGGAACTCGCCCGCGAAGGCCTCGCGGTCGCCGTAGAGCATGTCGTATTCCAGCATCTCCAGCTTGTTCAGGTACTCCTCGCTGGTGTCGTCGGGCTCGACGGACTGGTGCAGCATGGTCACCACGCCGCCGGAGAAGCCCAGCTGCTTGAGCAGGTTGGCGTTCAGGCGGTAGGCCTGCAGGTCCGGGGCCTCGAACTGGCCGCCGAAGTTGTTCCAGATCACGTAGCGGCTGGCGTAGATGCTGCCAGTGGTCAAGAGCTCATTCTGCAGCTCCAGCGCGGGCAGGTGGTCGCCGTAGGCCACCACGATGGTGGGCTCGTCGAAGCGCACGAGCGCCATCGTCAGCTGTTGCAAAAAGCGGTCGGAGCCGGGCAGCGCGTTGACGAAGTTCTGGAACGGGGCCAGCGGGATCTCCTCCGGCAGGGAGAGCACCTCGATGTCCCCCTCCTTCGGCTCGTAGGTCTCGTTGTACTTGCCGTGGGTCTCCACGGCGATGCAGAACACCATGTCGCGCGTGTCGGTGCTGTCCAGCGCGCTGAGGATCTCCTCGGTCAGCCCGGTGTCCTTCGCCCAGCCCAGCGGCGTGTACTTCACGTCCTCCATGTACTCCAGCGGCACGAACCGGTCGAAGCCCTCGTTGGGGAAGACCACGTTGCGGCTGTAGAACGAGCCGGAGTTGTTGTGCATGGCGGTGGAGGTGTAGCCGTACTCCTTCAGGTTGTAGCATATGCTCTCGCAGGTGGTGTTTTGCAGGATCGTGTTGTAGGGATACTCGCCCGCGCCGAAGAACTCCAGGTTCAGGCCGGTGATGACCTCGAACTCGGTGTTGGCGGTGCCGCCGCCGATGGTGGGCACGTACAGCTCCCCGCTGGGGAAGCGGCTGCACAGCCGGTTGAACCAGGGCGTCGGGTCCGCGGAGTACTCCGCGCCGATGATCGTGTTCACGTCGAAGAACGACTCCAGCTGCACGAACACGATGTTCGGGTGCGCCAGGTTGTCGTCCGCGCCGAACACCGGGTACACCAGGTCGCCGTCGTCCGGCTCCTCCTGGATGTCGGTGAGGATCTCGGCCACGGTCTCGGCGGAGTACTCCTCCGGCCGAACGATGCCCTGCCGGCCGAACGTGAACGTGAAGCAGGTGACGAAGCCGTAATCGTTGTAGGCGTCCACGAGGCTCTCAAACTTCGTGGGCAGCGTCCCGGCGCGCACGCCCAGCGCCGCGACCATCACGGTCAGCAGCACGAAGCCCACGAACGCCGCCAGCGACATCGGGAAGTTGTAGCGCCTGCGCCGCTTCATGCGGGCGAACATCATGATCACCAGGAAGATGGCCAGGAACCCGGAGGCGAATATCACGATGATCTTCGTCCAGGTGTAGTAGACCGTGATCAGCGAAAAGGCATCCTTGATCATCAGGATGTCCACCGAGCAGAAGGGCTGGGTGCGCTCCTTGATGACCATGTACTCCACGATGCCCAGCGCCAGCCAGGCGATCATCACCGTGAACAGCACCGCCCGGCGGCGCTTGAACAGCTCGGAGAACACCAGCGACGTGAGGATCACCAGCACGCTGAACAAAAATGCCACCGGGCTTCTGCCGATGAACTGGAACAGCCGCGCCGGGGACAGGCCCCGGTTGAGCCACTCCACCACCAGCGCCAGCCCCAGCGCCAGCACCGGCAGCATGATCAGCCGGGCGCGCACGGGGCTGTTGTCGTGGGCGATCCTTCGCGGCGCCTTCTCGCGCCTGGGCTTGGTTGGCATGGGATACCTCCATTATTTACCAGTTGTCGCTCCCGTCCTCGGGAATGACCTTCTCCATCGCGGCGATGGCGCACTCGATCATGCTGTCGTCGGGCTCGCGGGTGGTCAGGTGTTGCAGCCACTTGCCGGGGGCGGAGATGATCCGCGTGAGCAGGTTGTCGTGCCGGCCGGCGAACTTGATCAGCTCGTAGCCCACGCCCACCACGATCGGGAACGTGAGCAGCTTCAGCGCCGTGCGCAGCAGCAGGTTGTCCACCCGGATGAACATCGACACGAGAATGCCCACGATCAGCATCAGCACCATGAAGCTGGTGCCGCAGCGGGGGTGGAAGCGGGTCTGCGGCCGCACGTTCTCCACCGTCAGCGGCAGGCCCTTCTCGTAGCAGAAGATGGTCTTGTGCTCCGCGCCGTGATACATGTAGGTGCGGCGGATGTCCTTCATCAGCGAAGTGGCCCACACGTAGCCCACGAACAGCAGTATGCGCAGCACGCCCTCGAAGCATGCCCGCAGCGTGTAGTTTTGCGCGACGGCGGGCATCGAGAACGTGATCCAGCTCCACAGCTTCATCGGCAGGTACACGAACAGCCCCAGCGCCAGCGCCACGGCCAGCACCGACGCGATGGGCATCATCAGCTTTTCAAACAGCCTGTCCCACACGCTGGGCCCCTTCGCCTTCTTCTTCTCGTCCTCCTCGTCCTCCAGGCCCGAGAGCTCCGCCGAGCGCATCAGGCACTTGTAGCCGAAGGAGAGGGAGTCCACCATGTTGAAGATGCCGCGTATGAACGGCAGCTTGAATATCTTTGCCCGATTCGCGCCCTTGGTGGGGTACTCCTCCAGCGTGATCTCCTGGGTCTTGGTATTGCGAACCGCCATCGCCGTCTTCTTCGGGCCCCGCATCATGATGCCCTCGATCAGCGCCTGGCCGCCGATGCTCGTCTTCTTTGTCGCCATAAACGATTCCTTTCCGCGGCGCATCCGCGCCACACCTGTGCTATTTTATTATACACGGCATTCCTGTATTGTCAAACGCATTATAGATGAAGATTGTCAACTGATTATAAAGAACTAACCGATTGCCATACAAGCCGATGTGTGGTATACTCATCTTCCATGAACTTCAAGGAGGGATTCGCCATGCCGGAGAGGGATCCGCGGCTCGTGTTCGACGCCATCCCGGAGCGTTTCGACAAGTGGCGCGCGCGCTACAGCCCCGCGCTGTTCGACCACATCACAAAGACCTGTGGCCTCGGCCCGGGCGTGCGCTGCCTGGAGATCGGCCCCGGCACCGGCCAGGCGACCGACTTCGCGCTGGACGCCGGCTGCGACTACACCGCCATTGAGCTGGGCGCGCACCTGGCGGCGAAGATGCGCGAGAAGTACGCGGATCGCCCGAATTTCTCCATCGTGAACGCCGATTTCGAGACCTATCCCTTCGCGGCGAACGCCTTTGACCTCATTTACTCCGCCGCGACGATCCAATGGCTGGACCAGGATGTCGCCTACCGCAAGTGCTTCGAGCTGCTGCGTCCGGGCGGGTTTCTGGCCATGTTCCTGATGGTCGGCAACTACAAGGACAGCAACCCGGCGCTGTACGCCGAGATCCAGCGCCTCTACGACACCGTCTTCGCCTCCGACCAGCCCTACCGCCAGAAGTTCGACTACATGGCTGGCGAGGCCTACGGCTTCACGTTCGTCGAAAAGCGCGCGTTCCCGGGCCGGCGCACCTACACCGCCGACGAATACCTCGAATACGTCGGCACCCACTCCGACCACATCACCCTCACCGAGCAGGCCAGAAAGCCCTTCCTGGACGGCCTGCGCGACGCCATCCTCTGCCACGGCAACCGGATCGCGTTCGACGACCAGTACGTGCTGTACCTGTATCGGAAGAGTGGAGAGTGAAGATGATGGCTGCCGCCATTCCCGCAGGGGCGGCGGGATCGCGCCACGCAGCGCAACGCCGTCCCTGCGCGGTGTTGGTACGTCCGTCGTAGCGGCGCCGATCAGGTGCCTCAGGCATGGCGGCAGATTGCCGCCGCTATGGGCAGTCCGCATGTAGTGTTCACCCGTAGGGACGCCATAATTGGCGTCCGTTTGCGGGAGCATGGGCGGGCGGCGCATCGCCGCCCCTACGGGTTACCACGCGGCAGCCGCCGCGGACGCCAATTATGGCGTCCCTACAGCTCACTCCTCACTCCACTCTCCACACTCCACACTCCACTCTCAACTCTCCACTCTCAACTCTCCACTCTCAACTCTCAACTCTCAATTGCATATCTCCCCCCGATATGCTATACTGTACACAGCGAAAAAAACACCGCAAGGAGGGAACCGCTATGCCCAGCCGCGTTGTCGATTGGAAGACCATCACCGATTTTGTCACCGAGGCGTTCGTGAAGTACGGCGTGCCTGAGGAGGACGCGAAGATCTGCGCGGACGTGCTGCTGGAGAGCGACCACCGGGGCATCGAGAGCCACGGCGTCAACCGCTTCAAGCCCATCTACCTGGACCGCATCACATCCGGCGTACAGAAGCCCGTCACGAACTTCGAGATCATCAAGGAGACCCCCACCACCGCCGTGGTGGACGGCCACGACGGCATGGGCCAGGTCATCGGCTACCGGTCCATGGAAATGGCGATCAAAAAGGCCAAGGAGTACGGCATGGGCATGGTCGTGGCCCGCAATTCCTGCCACTACGGCATTGCCGGCTACTACACCTCGATGGCCACGAAGGCCGGCTGCATCGGCCTGACCGGCACCAACGCCCGCCCGTCCGTCGCGCCCACCTGGGGCGTGGAGGGCATGTTCGGCACCAACCCGTTCACGCTGGGCGTGCCCACCGACGAGCCGTTTGACTTCAACTTCGACGGCGCGACCTCCATCACCCAGAACGGCAAGTTCGAGTACTATGAGCGCATCGGCCACGACGTGACGCCCGGCACCGTGATCGGCGACGACGGCGAGCCCGTCATCGGCGGCGGCGGCGCGGCGCTCAAGCGCATCCGCCAGGGCACGGCCGCGCTGGTGACGCTGGGCGGCATCGGCGAGGAGCTGGGCGGCTACAAGGGCTACGGCTTCGCGCTGTTCGTGGAGTTCCTGTCCTCCGTGCTGTCCGACGGCTACTTCGGCAAGCAGCTCAACGGCGTGGACGAGAACGGCGAGAAGTGTTCGCCCCGCCTGGGCCACTTCTTCATCGCCATCGACACCGACCACTTCCTCGGCGAGGCGCTCTGCCGCAAGAAGGCCGGCGACATCCTGCGCGAGATCCGCGCCAGCCGCAAGATGCCCGGCGTCGAGCGCATCTGGACCGCCGGCGAGAAGGAGTACGAGGTCCGCCTCGCCCGTAAGGACGGCGTGCCGATCAACGAGAGCGTGCAGGGCGAGCTGAACTACGTCCGCGAAAAGACCGGCCTGACCGGAAAGTACGTTTTCCCCTGGGATCAGGAGGCCTGAGGCCGTCTGCTGCCGCGCTCCCTGACGACGATTTCCCGGCCCACTGATTCAAGGCCGGGAAATCTTTGTATATGGATGAGGGGACGGTCCCGTTTTTTCACGCCTGCAGCGCAATGGGCACGCACTGGCGGAGGTCGGCGATCACGTACTCGGCGTGCACGCCCTCGGGCAGCTCCTTCCCATGGGGATTGAGCCAGCAGGCGTCGATGCCGGCGTTGTTCGCGCCGCGGATGTCGCTGTTCACGCCGTCGCCGACCATCAGCGCGTCCTTGGGATCGACGCCGTGCCGCTTGAGCGCCGTCAGGAACAGCTCGGGCCGGGGCTTGGACACCCCGATCTCCTCGGAGATCACCAGGTCGCTGATCAATTCCTTCAGCGGCGAGCGCGCATAGCGGCGCTTCTGGACGGCGGTGATGCCGTTGGTGACGATCGCCACCGGCAGCTTCGCTGCGATCTCGCGCACCACCTCCAGCGCGTGCGGCAGCAGGATGCTCTGCTCCCCCAGCAGCTCCACGAAGCGCTCCGCCGAACGGGCGGGGTCGCCGGGCACCGGGTAGCGCGCGTAGAAGCGGGCAAAGCGCTCGAAGCGCAGCTCGCCCTGCGTGAGCAGCCCCCGCTCCAGCTCCGCCCAGCATTCGAGGTTCACTTCCTCGTACTGGTCGTAGCGGTCCGGGTGGAAGTAGCCCACCTCGTCCATCAGCCGGTCCACCGCGTTGCGATTGCCCGCCTGGAAGTCCATCAGCGTGTCGTCGTTGTCAAAAAGGATCAGCTTGTATCGCATATTCTACAATATCTTCCCCAAAAATTCCTTCAGTCGCGCGTTTTCCGGGTGCTCGAACACGGCCTCGGGCGAGCCCTGCTCGATGATGCGGCCGCCGTCCATGAAGATCACGCGGTCGCCCACCTCGCGGGCGAAGCCCATCTCGTGGGTCACGACCACCATCGTCATGCCCTCGCGGGCCAGCTGCTTCATCACGTCCAACACCTCGCCCACCATCTCGGGGTCGAGCGCGCTGGTCGGCTCGTCGAACAGCATCACGTCCGGCTCCATACACAGCGCGCGCACGATGGCGATGCGCTGCTTCTGGCCGCCGGAGAGCTGGTTGGGATAGGCGTCGGCGCGGTCCAGCAGGCCCACGCGCTCCAACAGCTGCTTGGCGGTGGCCTCGGCGGCCTCCTTCGTCTTCTTGCGCAGCGTCACGGGCGCGCACGTCATGTTCTTCAGCACCGTCATGTTGGGGAACAGGTTGAAGTGCTGGAACACCATGCCCATCTTCTGGCGGTGGCGGTTGATGTTCACCTTGGGGTCGGTGATGTCCACGCCTTCGAAGGTGATGCGGCCCGCCGAGGGCATCTCCAGCAAATTCAGGCAGCGCAGGAAGGTGGACTTGCCGGAGCCGGACGGCCCGATGACCACCACCACCTCGCCGCGGCGGATCTCGGCGTCCACGCCGTTGAGCGCGTGGATGCTGCCGCCGCCGAAGTGCTTTTCCAGTCCCTCCACGCGAATCAGCACGTCAGTGGTCATTGCTGCGCAGCCTCCTCTCCACCTTGCCCACCAGCCAGGTCAGCGTCATCACCAGCGCCAGATAGATCAGCGCCACGGCGATCAGCGGCATGAAGAAATTGTAGGTCTGGCCGGCGATGGTGTTGCCGCCGTAGGTCAGGTCGCGCACGGCAGCGTAGCCCGCGACGGACGTCTCCTTCAAGAGCGCGATAAACTCATTCATCAGCGACGGGAGCACGTTTTTGAACACCTGCGGCAGCACCACGTGCTGCATGGTCTGCACGTAGTTGAAGCCCAGGCTGCGCCCGGCCTCGAACTGGCCGTTGTCGATGGACATGATGCCGCCGCGGATGATCTCGGCCACGTACGCGCCGGAGTTCAGGCCGAAGGCCAGCGAGGCCAGCGCCACGCCGTTGTCCGACCAGGCGAAGATCACCAGGCAGATGATCATCAGCTGCACCACCACGGGCGTGCCGCGCAGCACCGTGAGGTACACCTTGCACAGGCCGTTGAAGAAGCCCAGCACCTTCCGGCCGAACGTGGGCCGGGCGGTCGCCGCCGTCTTGTCGTAGGTCGAGCGCACGCCGGCGATGATCACGCCGATCACCAGGCCCAGCAACAGCGAGAACAGGGTGATCAGCAGCGTGTTGCCCAGACCGGTGGTGATGAATTTCCAACGGCTGCGCTGTATAAAATTCAGCTCAAACTGATGCTTGAAGCCTTCAAACCAGGCCTGCAAATCGAACACCTCCGTGGAATGACTAAGCGTTTAGGGGCGCCGCGAAGGCGCCCCTAAGCTGGTTGGCAAAGCCGGGTTTATTCGGCGGGAATGTACTGGTCGATGATGCCCTGCACGGTGCCGTCGGCAATCAGCTCGGCCAGGGCGGCGTTGAAGGCCTCGTACACCTCGCTGTCCTTGGCGAAGGCCATCGCGTAGTCCTCGGTGGCGTAGGGCGCTTCCAGGATCTTCAGGCCCTCGTTCTGGGCGACGAAGTTCTTGGCGGGCTCGTTGTCGATCATCACGCAGTCTTCCTTGCCGGCCAGCAGGGAAGCCACGGCGGCGCCGCCGCTCTTGAAGCGGTCCACGGTGCCCGCACCGGCGTCCTCATAGTCCCACGTGCTGTACAGGTCGCCGGTGGTGGCCTGCTGCACGCCGATCTTCACGGTGCCGTTGGCCTCGACGAAGTCGTCGATGCTCTCGAACTCGCAGTCCTCCGGCACGATGATGACCTGGATGCCGGTGGCGTAGGTGTCGGTGAACTGCACGATCTCCTTGCGCTCCTCGGTCACGGTCATGCCCGCGGCGGCAAAGTCAAACTT
>CACYET010000045.1:8564-20785 GCA_902773515.1 uncultured Eubacteriales bacterium
ATCAGGGAATCGAAATCGGCGTCCACGATCTGCAGCTCATAGCCGAGCTTCGCGCAAATGGCGCGGGCGATGTCGGCGTCAATGCCGATGACCACGTCGGGATCGTCGCCGTAGAACTCATAGGGCGGGAACTGGGCGTTGGTGCACATGGTCAGGGTGCCGTTCTCCGCCAGCGCGGCGAACGCGGACAGGATCATGATCGCGGCAATCAGCATAACGAAAAGCTTTTTCATGGTATGTACCTCCATCATATCGCGGAGCGCCCTCCGCTGAAGTTGGCCTGATTATACAACCGTATGCGTTAAAACGCAAGCGTTATTCATGATATTTAACCTAATATGCGCAAAACATGCATAAACATACCGATCGGCGGCATGTTTATGCAGAAAAGAAGATCCTTCGCTTCGCTCAGGATGACAACGGCTTGACAGCCGCCGACCTGTCATCCTGAGCGCAGCGAAGGATCTTATAAAAGAAACCGCCCGTTCCGGGCGGTTCCCTTTTTTCTCCATCCTTTTACTTCATCCGGATGTCGCTCAGCTTCGCGATCTTCACGAACGCGTACAGGCCCTTGCTGCCGGTGCTCTGCACCAGCGCCCAGTCGCCGGAGATGGCGCACACCTTCACGGTGCCGTCCTTCTTCACCTTGGCGCTCTTGGCGGAGGACTTGGCCTGCTGATACACCGTGGTGCCCTTGACGAGGGTGGCCAGATAGTCGCTGGAGATGTTGGTGTGCAGCAGGTTGGAGGCGTCCACATACACCACCTTGCCGTCTATATAGACATCGGCGTAGTTTTCATAGGAGCGCACCAGCACGGAGGTGCCGGCCGGAATGGTGCCCACGTACTCGGTCATCGCCGGGCTGGTATAGGCTTTGGTGTCCACGGTGGTCAGATCGCCGTTGTACGCCAGCGCGGTGCCGCCGATCAGGGTCAGCAGCAGCGCCATCGCCAGGATGGCAACGATCGTCTTCTTCATGTGTATGTCCCCCTCATGTGTAATCTCTGGGGGAATTATAGCACGCCAAATTAACACAAAACAACAAATCTACGTAATTTAAATAATATCTATACATTTTCGATATATTTATAATCTTTGTCAATAACTGCGTCTAATTTATGTCGTTTTGGGCCGTGAATAGACCGGATTGTGACGAAAATTTGCGCCAAAAAGCCCATAAAAAGGGCCTGGCGCAACACCAGACCCAAGTCGGTTGTGTAGGTTTCGTGACAATTCGCGTCATTCCGACACGATGGCGATGCCGCTGCTGGCGCCGATGCGGCTGGCGCCCGCCTCGATCATCGCGAGGGCCTCGGCGCGGTTGTGGATGCCGCCGGACGCCTTCACGCCCATATCGGGGCCCACCGTCTCGCGCATCAGCTTCACGTCCGCGGCGGTCGCCCCGCCCTTGGAGAAGCCCGTGGAGGTCTTCACGAAGTCCGCCCCGGCGCGCTTGGAGGCCAGGCAGGCCTGCACCTTCTCATCGTCCGTCAGCAGGCAGGTCTCGATGATGACCTTCAGCTTCGCGGCGCCGCACGCCTCCTTCACCGCGGCGATATCGCTCTCGACCTTCGCCCAGTCGCCGTCCTTGGCCGCGCCGATATCGATGACCATGTCCACCTCGCGCGCTCCGTTCTTCACGGCCACGGCGGCCTCGGCGGCCTTGCTCTCGGTGGGGATCGCGCCCAGGGGGAACCCCACCACGCAGCAGGGCGTCACGTCGCTGCCCTCCAGCAGCTTGGCCGCCAGGGCGATGCCCAGCCACTCCGTTTCTATATAATATTCCTCTGTGCAGATTTCCGTCCCGCTTCCATTATACCGCCCCATGCGGGTTTGTCAACCGATAAACCGACAGGCGTCGGTTGTTTCATATTTATAGAGGTATTTTGCGGATTCGGGAGACATTCCCGCAACATCTTTGCGCCCGCCCGCGGCCCCGGAGACCCAAAATGTATAGGCCGTTCTGTATATACACTGCATGTTCGGCACAGAAATCCACACTTTCCACATGGTTATCCACAGAAATGGGGGGTAAAACGCCCCTTATGGCGGGTTTTCGGGGAGTTTTGCACAATTTGGGGCCCCTTGCATAAATATTATCCACAGACCTTGGTCTTGTTTGGTCGGATTTTGTTCTCATTTCGGGCCCCAATGTGACTTTTTGGGCGCTCCGACTTCTAAATTTTGTCACAATTCACGCCCGAAACCCCCGCGTCGGCGGGCTTTTGGAGGTTTTCCCCATCCCTCCAACGCCGTTTGCGACGCTTTCATTGCCGGTTGTTGCGAATCCGTGTCTTTCCGCGCACCCGCTGCATATGCCCGTCACTTCCGCGCGGCCACGGCGCATATCGTGTTGATCAGCACGGCGGTGAGCACGGCGTACAGCAGCCCCGGCACGGCGAAGCCCTCCACCAGCTCGCCGCAGGCGTAGATCAGGCCCACGTCGATCACCAGGCCGAACAGCCCCAGCGTCAGGCAGCCCAGCGGCGCGGAGATCAGCCGCAGCACCGGCCGCAGCACCAGGTGGGCGATGCCCAGCAGCGCGCCCGTCGTCAGCGCCGGCATCATCTGCCGCATCGTGGGCGCGCCGCCGTAATAGCCCATGATCAGCGCCACCGTGGGCACCGCCAGCGTGCAGCACAGGAATATGATCGTCCAGCGCTCGCCCTTTTTCTTCTTCACGCCTCCAGGTCCTCCATATATCGGCGGATCTCCGCCTCGAATTTCAGCCACGCGCCCTCATGGGGCGGCGCGGCGCAAAAGCGCATCGGCTCATGCCGCGTCGGGTGCTCCAGGCGCAGCGACGCCGCCCACAGCGCGATCTGCTGCCCGGGCCTGCCGCCGCCGTAGCGCGCGTCGCCCCACAGCGGATAGCCCGCGTGGGCGTGCTGCACCCGGATCTGGTGCGCCCGCCCGGTGTAGAGCGTCACCTCAGCCAGCGTCAGGCCGTCCCGCGACGCCAGCGGCCGGGTCGCCAGCCGCGCCTGCTTCGCGCCGGGCGAATCCGGCGCAACCACGCGCACCGTGCCGGTGGCCCCGTCCTTGACGAGCCAGTCCTCCAGCGTCCTCTCCCCCGCCAGCTCGCCCTGCAGCACGGCCAGGTAGCGCTTGTCCTGCGCGTGCGCGGCGAAGGCCGCCGACAGCCGCGACGCCGCCTTCGAGGTCCGCGCGAACACCATCACCCCGCCCACGGGCCTATCCAGCCGGTGCACCAGCCCGAGGTAGACGTTTCCCGGCTTTTGGTATTTTTGCCCGATATAGCGCTTCAATATGCTCAGCAGGTCGTCGTCGCCGGAGCGATCCGCCTGCGCGGGCAGGTTCGGCGGCTTCACCACGGCCAGCAGGTGGTTGTCCTCGTAGAGCACCTCCACAGCAAACCGCCCCGCCCGGATGATCTCGCCCATGCTGTAGCCCCCTTTTCTATTATACCATTTTATCATGATTACCGCCCGGACGCAAACGGGAAATTGGCGCGATTGGTTGCAAACCCCGGCAAAATGTATTACAATGATAATGGATATTTGTGAGGGGTGCGCGGCGCGACCCCGTTCCCCATCGAAACAGGAAGCGGAGGATGGACGCATGGTTTCCGAAGCGGATTTTGTCAAGACCCTGGAGCTGACGCGGGTGCTGGCGACGGACAGCAAGACGCTGAACATCGAGGTGAGCAACACCAACCGCCCCGGCATGCAGTTCGCGAACTACTGGGATTTCTTCCCCTACGAGCGCCCGCAGCTGTTGGGCAAGGTGGAGATGACCTACCTGTCGCAGCTGGACGAGCTGACGCGGCGCGAGCGGCTGGCCAAGTACTTCAACTACCCGGTGCCCTGCATCATCATCTGCCGCGGCTATCCGTGCTTCGACGAGATGCTGGTGCTGGCGATGGCCCGCAAGGTGCCCATCTACTCCACGAAGAAGGAGACCACCCAGTTTGAGCTGGAGCTGATCGCCTACCTGCGCGACCGCCTCGCCCCCCGCGAGACGCGCCACGGCGTGCTGGTCAACGTGTTCGGCGCGGGCCTGCTGATCACCGGCAACAGCGGCGTGGGCAAGAGCGAGGCCGCGCTGGAGCTGATCAAGCGCGGGCACCAGCTGGTGGCCGACGACGTGGTGGACATCCGCAAGGTGGAGGAGAACCGGCTGGTCGGCGAGTCGCCGGAACTGGTGCGCCACTTCATGGAGATCCGCGGCGTGGGCATCATCGACGTGTCCACCATGTACGGCGCGGGCGCGATCATGCGCTCAAAGCACATCGACATGGTGATCCACCTGGAGCTGTGGCAGGCAGACAAGGAGTACGACCGCCTGGGCCTGACGGACAACTACATCGAGATCCTGGGCGTGAAGGTGCCCAGCCTCCTGCTGCCTATCCACCCCGGCCGCAACCTGGCCGTGGTGCTGGAGGTGGCCGCGCGCAACCTGCGCCTCAAGCAGATGGGCTACAACGCCGCCAACGAGTTGACGAGGCGGCATATGGAGCGGTTCCAGCATTCGATTGAGGAATGAGGGAACAGGGAGCAGGGAACAGGAAAAGCTGCTGCCGCGCTTCTCGATCATCTCTGTTCCCTGCTCCCCGGCCATTCCTGTTCTCTGTTCCCTCTTCCCTGTTCCCTGTGTCCATTCGCCCCTTAAAAACGAAGGAGGTTACTATAATGTTGTACATCGGTATCGACCTGGGCGGCACCGGCATCAAGGCCGGCGTCGTGGACGAAAAGGGCGCCATCCTGGCCAAGGACAGCTGCCCCACCCTGCCCGAGCGCGGCTACGAAGCCGTCATCCGCGACATGGCGAACCTCGCCATCGGCGTTGCCAGGAAGAGCGGCCACGACATCGGCGATATCAAGGCCATCGGCATCGGCCTGCCGGGCATCATGGACCCGCGCACCGGCCGCGTGCCATTCTGCACGAACCTGGCGTGGCACGACGTGCCGCTGCTGGAGGAGATGGCGAAGTACGTGAGCGTGCCCGTGTTCGCGGACAACGACGCCACCGTGGCGGGGCTGGCCGAGTCCGTGGCGGGCGTCTCCGCCGGGTGTGAAAACAGCGTGTTCGTCACGCTGGGCACCGGCGTGGGCGGCGGCGTGGTGCTCGGCGGCAAGGTGTTCTCCGGCAGCCACGGCGTGGCCACCGAGATCGGCCACATGATCACCGTCGTGGACGGCGAGCTGTGCACCTGCGGCAACCGCGGCTGCTGGGAGCGCTACGCC
The DNA here is from genome assembly GCA_902773515.1 of uncultured Eubacteriales bacterium. GTDB lineage: Bacteria > Bacillota > Clostridia > Christensenellales > Aristaeellaceae > UBA2862. Next base: position 13,772 of record CACYET010000045.1, read on the forward strand.
AGCGCCACCGCGCTGATCCGCGAGGGCCGCAAGCTGTGCGCCGAAAAGCCCGAAACCGCGCTGATGAAGGCCGTGGACGGCGATCCCGCCGCCATCACCGCCAAGCACGTGATCGACCTGGCCAAGGCGGGCGATCCCGACTGCGCGGCGATCTTCGACCGCTACGCCTACCACCTGTGCGTGGGCCTGGTGAACCTGATCAACCTCTACGACCCCCAGGTGATCGTGCTGGGCGGCGGCGTCAGCCACGCGGGCCAGTTCCTGCTGGACGCCGTGCGCGAAAAGCTGCCCGGCATGGTGTTCTTCAAGACCATGCCCTACGCCCGCGTCGAGCTGGCGAAGCTGACCAACGACGCCGGCATCATCGGCGCGGCGATGCTGGGCCGGTAAAACCGGCTGTTGATTGCTGCCGCACTCTCCCGCCACATTTCCTGCGCCACTGATTCCAGCGCAGGAAATGCGTGTTCACCGATATCTGTGCCTTTTGGAGGATCAACCATGCGCGCATACGAACGCTTCCTGAACTACATACAGTACGACACCGCGTCGGACGAGAACAGCCCGACGACCCCCAGCACGAAAAAGCAGCTGATACTGGCGAAGGCGCTGGCGGACGAGATGCAGGCCATGGGCATATCCGACGCCCGGCTGGACGAGTACGGCTACGTGTACGGCAGCATCCCCGCCACGGACGACAGCCTGCCCGCCATCGGGCTGATCGCCCACGTGGACGTGGTGGACTGCGTGCCCAGCGCGCCGATGAAGGCCCGCATCGTCGAAAACTACGACGGCGGGGCCGTGACGCTCGAAAACGGGCTCGTACTGGACCCGGCCGTGTTCCCGGACGTCGCGAAGGCCAAGGGCAAGCGCCTGATCGTCACCGACGGCAACACCTCGCTGGGCGCGGACGACAAGGCCGGCGTAGCGGAGATCATGGCCGCCTGCGAGCAGATCCTCGCCCACCCCGCGTGGAAGCACGGCAGGATCTGCGTCGGCTTCACGCCCGACGAGGAGATCGGCCGCGGCGCGGACCACTTCGACGTGCAGGGCTTCGGGGCCGACTTCGCCTACACCGTGGACGGCGGCGCCGTGGGCGGCATCAACTACGAGAACTTCAACGCCGCCGCCGCGACCGTGAACGTCCGCGGCCGCAGCGTGCACCCCGGCAGCGCCAAGAACATCATGCTCAACGCCTCGCTGATCGCGATGGAGTTCGCCGGCATGCTGCCGCCCCAGCAGCGCCCGGAGCACACCGAGGGCCGCGAGGGCTTCTTCCACCTGTGCGGCATGCGCGGCGAGGAGGATCAGGCCACGCTGCAATACATCGTCCGCGACCACGACCGCACGCTGTTCGAGGCCCGCAAGGAGCGCATGCAGGACATCGCCGCCTACCTGAACGACAAGTATGGCGCGGGCACGGTGGAGGTCACGCTGAAGGACAGCTACTACAACATGCGCGAGCTGATCGAGGGCCGCATGGAGATCGTGGAGCGTGCCTGCGCGGCCTATCGCGCCGTGGGCGTCGAGCCCTGGAGCGAGCCCATCCGCGGCGGCACCGACGGCGCCATGCTCACCTTCAAGGGCCTGCCCTGCCCCAACATCGCCACCGGTGGCATGAACTGCCACGGCCGCTTTGAGTGCGTCGCCGTGGAGGACATGGACATCATGACGGAAATGATTATACACCTGCTGACGCAGGATTTTGAGAGTTAAGAGTTTAGAGTGGAGTTAAAGTATGCCGGGGAAACGACAGCATCACTCACTCTATCTAAACTCTTAACTCTCAACTCTAAACTCTCTCTGAAAGGACCCCCATATGGACAAGACCCCAACAAAAGGCAAAGCCCTCGCCCGCATCACCGCCCTCATCCTGACGGTGGCCTTCCTGGGCTTCCTGTTCGCCGCGTTCTTCACGATGGTCGTGAAGGACCATCATGCGCTGATCCACTCGGTGCTGATGACCCCGGAGCTGAAGGCCACGCTGCCGGAGCATCCCGACAAGCTGGACCGCCTCGCCGCGCGCATTAACGGCTTCACCGCCGCCATCGCCGAGAACATGTGGCTGAAGGAGGAGATGGGCTACGCCAACTCCGCCTTCCAGTACGCGCTGGGCAAGAAGGTGATCAACACCGGCAGCCAGAACATGATCAAGCTCACCACCGGCCACCTGTACGACCTGGCGGACTACAAGGACCTGTCCGGCAACGCCCGGGACATCGTCGAGCTGCGCGACACCGCGTTCGCGGGACTGCCGTTCCTGTTCGTGTACGAGCACCCCACGCTCTACGCCGACGGCATGCTCCCCGCGGGCTACGAGGCGCTGGACCACTCCGCCGAGATGGCCGACGAGGTGCTCGCGATCCTGCGCGAGGGCGGCCTGCGGACGCTGGACAGCCGCGACGTGCTGCCCGAGAGCGGCCGCGACCTGAACGATCTGTTGATGGTGACGGACCAGCACTGGTCCACGCTCGCGGCCATCACGATGGCCCAGCGCATCGCCGGCGAGATCAACGACATGACCGGCGCGGGGCTGGATACTTCGCGGCTGGACCTGGAAAACCTGGACACGCTCACCCACGAAAAGCTGTTCCTGGGCAAGTACGGCCAGCGGCTGGGAACAAGCCTGGTGGACCCGGACGACATCGTGGAGTACTGGCCGAAGTACGACACCGAGATCGAGCGCGAGACCAAGCGCGTGGTGTCCGTCGACCACGCCGCCGGCAGCTTCCGCGAGGCCGTCACCCGCTTCGACCGGCTGGAGCCGGACCCGGGCAAGACCTGGAACAAACTGGCCTACACCTACTACGGCCAGGTGGAGGCCTACGACCTGCTGACGAACGAGGCCGCGCCCGACTGCACGATCCTGCTGCTCAAGGACAGCTACAGCGCGCCGATCGGCACGTTCCTGTCGCTGACGGCGCGGCACGTGCTGTGCGTGGACATGCGCCGCGACGTCCAGCCGCTGGACTGGTGGATCGAGCAATACCACCCGGACGCCGTCGTGATGGCCTACAGCCTGCAAATGCTGCGCGACGACGAGTATGAATTTGGATAAATCGGAGGAAAGATCATGAACCTGAACCAAGCGCTGAGCGCCCTGAGCGAGCTGGAAGCCGCGCTGAACGCCTACCGGCACGCCCTCGGCTGCCTGAACTACGACGGCGAGACCGCCGCGCCGCGCAACTCCGCCCCCGCCCGCGGCGAGACGATGGCCTTTTTGAGCGGCATCGTCCACGAGAAGGTCACCGCGCCCGGGACCGGCGAAATGCTTGAAACGCTGCTGGCGAACAAGGCTAGCCTCTCGCTGAAGGACCGCCGCCGCGCCGAAGTCCTCAAGGAGGAGCGCGACGATCTGACGCTGGTGCCCGCCGACGAGTACATGGCCTACCAGCAGCTGATGGCCGAGTCGATGCAGGTGTGGCACGACGCGAAGCTGGCGAGCGACTATCCCGCGTTCGCGCCGTACCTGGAGAAGATCGTCGCCTACAACCGCCGCTTCGCCGAGCGCAAGAACGCCGCCCGGCCCGCCTACGACGTGCTGCTGGACGGCTACGAGAAGGGCCTCTCCCATGAGACGCTGGACCCGTTCTTCGACCTGCTGCGCCGGGAGCTGACCCCGGTGATCCTGGAGGTGGCGAAGCGCCCCCGGCCGGACACGGCCTTCCTGGACCAGTCCTATCCGGTCTACCTGCAAAGGCGCTTCACCGACCGCGTGATGCAGATCATGGGCATCAGCCGCGACGACTGCGCCGTGGGCGAGACCGAGCACCCCTTCACCGAGGGCTTCAACAAGCACGACGTGCGCATCACCACCCACTACCACGAGGACAGCGTGCTGTCCAACCTCTACAGCGTGGTGCACGAGGGCGGCCACGCGCTGTACGAGCTGGGCGTCGCGGACGAATTGCAGGGCACCGTGCTGGCGGGCGGCAGCTGCATGAGCCTGCACGAGAGCCAGAGCCGCTTCTACGAGAACCTCATCGGGCGCAGCCGTCCGTTCTGCGAGGTGCTGCTGCCGGAGATGAAGGCGCTGTTCCCTTCTCAAATGGCGGGCGTGGACGCGGAAATGCTGTACCGCGCGGCGAACCTCTCCGCGCCCTCGCTGATCCGCACCGAGGCGGACGAGCTGACCTATTCGATCCACGTGATGATCCGCTACGAGCTGGAGAAGGCCATGATCGAGGGCGGCCTGAACATTTCCGACATCCCCGGCGAGTGGAATAGGATGTATAAGGAATACCTCGGCGTGGACGTGCCCGACGACCGGCGCGGCTGTTTGCAGGACAGCCACTGGTCCTTCGGCGCCATCGGCTACTTCCCCAGCTACGCGCTGGGCAGCGCCTACGGCGTGCAGATGCTTGCGAATATGGAACGGGACGTGGACGTGTGGGGCGCGGTGCGCGCCGGCGATCTGAAGCCCGTCACCGAATGGCTGGGCGAAAAGATCCACCGCCACGGCCAGCTGCTCACCCCGGCCCAGCTGGTGGAGAGCGGCTGCGGCGGCCCCTTCGACCCGCATTGCTACGTGCGGTATCTGAAGGAGAAGTACGGAGAGCTGTACGGGCTGTAATAAGCAAGGAAAGATCCTTCGCTCCGCTCAGGACGACAGGTCAGCGTCTGTCGCATCGTTGTCATCCTGAGCGTAGCGAAGGATCTTTTCCTTTCAGGCGGGGGCGGGGGCGGACCTTCCGCCGCATCGCCGTGGAAAAAAGGCGACCTCATCCGTCTGGCCTGCGGCCAGCCACCTTCCCCTAAAGGGGAAGGCTTTGGGTTTGCCGCGCGGCAGCCGCCATTCCTATTCCCTGTTCCCTATTCCCTGTTCCCTAATATATCTTCTCTATCGCCGGAAACTTTTTCTCCACCTTCGGCACCAGCCACAGCGACAGGCACGCGCTGCCGATGCCGATCACCGCGCCGGCGAGCACGTCCGTCGGGTAGTGCACGCCCACGTAGAGCCGCGAGAGCGAGATCAGTATCGCCAGCACCAGCGCCGACACGCCCCACTTCTTCGGCGCGCGCCTGAACAGCACCCATGCGCAGGCCAGCGAGTTCGTGGTGTGGCCGGAGGGGAAGGAGAAGTCCGTCTCCCGGCCGACGATCAGCTCCAGGTTTGGGATCAGCTCGTAGGGCCGGATGCGCGCCACCCAGTTTTTGAGGATCACATTCGTCACCACCAGGCCGATGACCATCGACACCGCGCACAGCACGCCCAGCCGCCGGGTCTTGCGGAAGGCCAGCAGCGCCAGCGCCACCACGATCCAGAAGATGCCCTTGTCGCCTAGGTGCGTGATGATCTTCACAATGGGCGAGGCGAAGTCCGCGCGAATGTTGTCCTGGATCCACAGCAGGATCGAGCTGTCAAAGTTGAAAATCGCGTCCATGCTTGCTCCCTCTTTCGTATCCCGTTTCTGCAGACATGATACCACAAACCGCCGCCGAACACAAATAAATTTTGAATTTGGGCCCGTGAAATTGCGCGCGGGCCTCGGTTGTGCTATACTGTTGGCGGTATTAGATCGAAGGGAAACGACGCTATGCAGCATTTGAACCGCGGCATGATGGGCCGCTATGAGATCCCCGAGCGCTTCCCCGCGAAGGTAAACGCCGTGCAGTTCGGCCTGGGCGAGCGATTGCTGGGCGTGGTGGACGCGCGGATCGACGCCGCGCAGGCGGGCGTGGGCATCGCCGCGCTGGACACCGGCGCGCGTCATGACGGCCAAAGCCCCGCCGATGGGATCGGCCCCGCTGCCCTTCTGCGCGAGCAGGACGGCATGTACACCGTGTTCACGCGCGGCTACCTGGGCGAGCAGCCCGTGAACCGGGAGGAGGTCGCGCAGGCGATATTGCGCCTGCCGGAATCGGTGGAGGCGATCGCCGCGGAGCCGTCGATCGCGCTGGCCATCCTGGACGCCGACGCCCCGGACGCCGACGCCGCGCTGGCCATGGCCGCCGAGCTGCTCTCGCTCCGGCGGGAGGCGGGCCTCGGCGGGCTGGACTTCCTCTGCGTTTCGGAGTGCGCCGACACGGCCGATGCCGTGCGCTCGGGCATAATCGCGCGCGATCCCTCCCTCGAAGGCTTCCTCGCCGAAGCGTGCGCGTTTTACCCCGCGCTGGCAGACGGCATCGCGCTGCGGGCCGAGGCGAAGGAGGCGGCGCGGCTGTGCCAGGCCATGAACTACGCCGACGGCATGATCCACCTCGCCGAGCCCGGCGCGACGCTGACCGTCGCGGCCCCCTCGGGCTTCCGCGCGCGCTGGCCGCTGGACGGCGCCGACGGCGTTGCGTTCACGGACGACCTCGCGCCGTTCGTCGAGCGCAAGCGCCGCCTGTTCGACGCGGGGCTTTGCCTGCTGGCGGCCCCGGGCTGGCTGCTGGGGCTGAACACGCTGTCGGACTGCATGAAGCGCGACGCCCTGCGCGCGTTCGTCGGCAGGGCCTACATGGAGGAGCTCCTGCCGCAGGACGGGGCCGCGCGCGCCGCGGACGCGCCGTACGTGATCCGCGCGTTCGAGCGCTTTGAGAACCCGCTGAACGACAACGCGCTGCTGCGCGTGGCCGCGCCGCTGATTCGGCGGTTGAGGCAGTCGGCGCTGCCGCTGATTCGGCAATGGGCAGCGGAAAAATTCGAGCCGCCGCGCCGCCTCGCGTTCGCACTGGCCGCCGCGATCATGCTCTACGCCGGGGCGCGACCCAACGGGAAGGGGCGGTATGAGGTGCTCCGGGGCAATGAGATCCACCGCCTGGACGACGACCCGGCGGCGCTGGCCCTGTTCGCCACGCTCTCGCACGACATGCCGCCGGAGGCGCTGGCCTACGCCGCGCTGGCCGACCGCGAGCTGTGGGGCGAGGACCTGCGCGAGATCGACGGCCTGGAGGCGCGCGTGGCGCTCGATATCGCCAACATGCAGCGGAATCCGAAGTATTTGCCGGAGGAATAGCGCGGGCGGGCGGTGGGACCGCGCCCCGCGGCGCAACGCCGCCCCTACGGGAAATGAGGAACGACCTCTCCCGCCC
>CACYET010000046.1 GCA_902773515.1 uncultured Eubacteriales bacterium
ACGTCGGCGTCCTCGCCGATGTAAAAGTCGTTGTAGACGGTCTCCTTGAGGCCGGATTTCGTCATCACCACGGGGATGTGCACGCTCTCGCGCTTCGTGCCGGGCTTGATGCGGATGTCAAGGCCCGAGCCCTCTTCCTTGGGCGTGATCTCGACGTTCGCGGTGGAGCGCCGCCCCGCCGATTCGCTGTTGCTGCGGATGTTGTAGGCCCCGTCGGGCAGGCCGTGCAGGTCCGCGATCTCCTCCAGAAGCCGCTTCTGGATGCCGTCCAGTTCCATCATGCGCGCACCTCCCTCGCCGTCTTTCGGCACCCGGCGACCGCCGCGGGCGTGCCGATCAATTCCGGAAGGATCTCGTCCTTCGGGCCCTGCCGGTCCACCCGGCCTTCCTTGAGCACCACGATCTCGTCCGCGATGTTCAGGATGCGCTCCTGGTGGGAAATGATCATGATGGAGCTGTCATGGATGTTCTTGCGCATCCCCTCGAACACCTCGATCAGGTTTTGGAACGACCACAGGTCGATCCCGGCCTCCGGCTCGTCGAACACCGAAAGCGCCGTGCCGCGCGCCAGCACCGTGGCGATCTCCACGCGCTTGAGTTCCCCGCCGGACAGGCTGGCGTTCACCTCGCGCTGGATGTAGTCGCGGGCGCACAGGCCCACGGCGGCCAGGTATTCGCAGGCGTCCGCGGGGCTGATGTCCCGGCCCGCCGCCAGCCGCAGCAGGTCCAGCACGCGCAGGCCCTTGAAGCGCACCGGCTGCTGGAACGCGAAGCCGATGCCCCGGCGCGCGCGCTCGGTGACGGACAGCGCCGTGATGTCCTCGCCGTTCAGCTCGATGGTGCCGGACGTGGGCTTTTCGATGCCCATGATGAGCCGCGCCAGCGTGGACTTGCCGCCGCCGTTCGGCCCCGTGACGACCACCAGCCTGCCGTCCGGTATGGCGAGGCTGACGTCGCGGATGATCTCCCGCCCCTCGGCGCCGTCATGGACGTCGAAGGAGATGTTGCGAAGCGTAAGCATATCGTACCTCTCTGTATCTTTTGGTGGGTCTTGTCCACCACTATTATAGCCCAAAGCGAAAACAAAAACCTTGATTGCATTCAAGGTTTTTGTATATTTGCGGGAAGGGTTGTGTTAAATATCGCTCAGCGTTCGACCTTATACAACGCGTACTCCCCGGACTTCGCCGCCAGCTCGAACACGGCCTCGCCGCCGTCGAAGTACACCGGCTCCAGGCGTGCGCCCGTCACCGGGTCCGCGAGCGCCTTCGCGCCCGCGACGTGCAGCTTCACCACGCGATACTGCGCCGCGCTCATCACGTAGGGATAGACGATGAAGGCGTCGTTGTCGTAGGCGAACAGGCTCACGCCCGCGGGGCACTCCATCCACGCGCCGTTCACCGGCATCGCCTGGCGGATGCGGCCCAGCGCCTCGGCGGGAATGTGATAGAGGTCCGGGAAGGCGTCCGGCACGGCCAGCGTCCACAGGCAGCCCTTGCCGTAGTAGTCGCGCAGCAGCACGCCGTAGCTCTCCTCGCCGTGCACGGCCTTCACCACGGCCCAGGTGGCGTTGTTGCGGAACTCCGCCACGGGCAGCGCGATCGGCCGGTCGCCCGTCGGCGTGAGGCACAGCCTGCGGCGAGCGCCGCCGCGCCGCTCCTCCTCCTCGACGCGCCAGTGCCGCGCGCTGATCCTGCGCCCGCGCAGGCGGATGGAGGTCAGGCGCTGCACGCCGCGATCCGCCGTCGCCTCGATAAAGCCGGTGGTGACCATCGCCGTGCCGCCCTTCACCCGCAGCCAGCGCTCCAGCTTGTCCACGACGTCCGCATCGCAGGCCGCGGCGCGGGTCAGCAGGATCTGGTCGGCCTCCTCCGGGAAGTAGGGCGTGCACACGATCGGCAGGCCCGCCATGCCCAGGAAGTCCTGCACGTTGTCCTCGCCCTGGCTGTCGTCCGGCAGGTAGCAGGCGATGCCCACGGGATTGCCCGCGTGGTCCAGCAGGGCGTCCAGCTTGTCCAGCTGATAGCCCAGCGCGGCGGTGTACATGTGGTCGAACATCGACTGGAAGCAGAACAGCATCAGCTCCCGGGGCTTGGAGAAGGCCGTCAGGTAGGCCTGCTCCAGGTAGTGCTCGGTGATGTGCATGTCAAAGTTGTCAAACCAGCCGCCGCCGTTGTGCCCCGGCCACATGCTCTCGAAGTAGGTCATCAGCGAGTAGCTGAGATAGCGCGGCAGGTGCTGGTCGGTGACGATGGGGTCGCGGGTCTCGGTGCCGGTGTAGAGGCCGTCGAACAGCTTGCGCTGCCCGGCGGGGTTGTAGCCGGTCTCCTGATAGCTCTCGGCCCAGTTGGGATACTTGATGATGATCCTGCAGCCGGGATTGGCCGCCTTGGCGGGGCCGATCACCAGCTCCTCGCTCACGCGGCGCATCAGGTCCAGCCGGTAGGCCTGCCAGCTGCCGTCTGAAATGCCGTGGGCGCGGTTGAAGTCGTCCCGCGCCTTGCAGCACTCGGGGCAGGCGCAGCCGGTGAAGAAGAAGTCGTCGATGATGAACTCGTCGAAGTGGCCGCCTATGAACGCGCAGACCTCCTTCAGCCTCGCGCGCATCTTCGGATCGTTGTAGCAGAAGGTGTCGAACAGGCGCGGCTTCGGCGCGTCGCCCTCGGGGGTGGGGATGATGGTGGTCAGGCCCCCGGCCACCTTCACGCCGTGCGCCTCGAATACCTCGCGGCACATCTCGACCTGTTCATGGGAGGCCAGCACGCCCCGGAAGGGCTCGAGGTACACCTTGTCCAGGCGCAGGTACTTCTCCATGAAGGCCAGCTGCTTCTCCAGCTCCTCTCGGGTGATGCGGGCGGTGGCCTGGGCGACGAAGTACGTGGTCAGCGTAAAATTGCGGTAGTTGCCCATGATGTGCGCTCCTTTCGTTCCGGCGGGCTTCGACGCCGGTCGCGCCCATTGTAGCATACGCGCGCCGCGCGCGCAATACGGTTTTGAACGAAAATCCACGAAAATAGTCGGGAAAAAAGGGGTCCTTCGCCTCGCCCGGTACGGCGGCGTCAAAATCCGTCCTACCGGGCGAGGCGAAGGACCCCGGATGTGGTCAAATCGGAAATCAGGAGGCCTGGATGATCCGGCACTCCATGAGCAGCGTCATAAAGTCGATCTCGTCCATGTTGGCGATCTGCGGGGCGTCCTCGGTCGGTCGATCTTCCCACGCGGTGACGTTGTCGTTGTTCATGGAAGGGTCCTCCTTTGCTGATGCGTGCCGGGCGGCCGTCAGCGCTTCGAGCTCGCCCAACGGAACCCATTATAACCCAATCCGCCGCGAAAATCCACTAAAACGCGAGAATGATAAGAATGAAATATCTCTGTAATGGCCCTGACAAATTGCCGTCCAAATGGCGGTGCGGCGGTCAGGGCAGCAAAAATCCGGCGCTTTTGATGCGCCGGACCAATCCCTAGGCCGCCGCCCGCGAGGGCGCGCACGCGCAGCCGAGCTGCAGCCGCCGCACGGCGCTCAGGTAGGCGGGCAGCAGCAGCACGTCGGCCATGATCCACGCGGCGGGGTTGGCCAGGATCGCGCCGGAGAAGCCGTAGGGGCCCACCAGCGCGAACGCCACGAACGCGCGCCCCACCAGCTCGAACAGCCCCGCGAACATCGCCACGCGCGAGAAGCCGAGCCCCTGCAGGGCATTGCGCAGCACGAAGATCATCAGGAGCGGTATGAAGAACAGCGTCACCATGTCCAGGTACTTCAGCGCGTCCGCCACGATGGCGTCCTGCCCTCCGGTGATGAACAGGCGAATCAGCGGCGCGCCCCAGAGCCGCACCAGCCCCAGCGCCACGACGGCATAGACCGCCATCACGCCCAGCGACAGCCGCACGCCCGCGCGCACGCGGTCGATGCGCCGCGCGCCGAGGTTCTGGCCGCACCAGGTGGCGATCGTCGCGCCGATGGCGTCAAACGGGCAGCAGAACAGCGTGTAGATCTTCGAGCCCGCGCCGATGGCCGCCACCGCGCCGGAGCCGAGGCCGTTCACCGCCGTCTGCATGATCAGCGAGCCGACGGCCGTGATGGAGAACTGCATGCCCATCGGCAGGCCCATGCCGGCCAGGCGCTTGACACACGCTGCATCGAACTTCCACTCCTCGCCCCGGATGCGCAGCACGTCGTACTTCTTGAAGATCACCCACGCGCACAGCACGCCGGAGAGCAGCTGCGCCGCCACCGTGGCCAGCGACGCACCCTTGACGCCCATGTGGAACACCACGACGAACAGCAGATCCAGCGCCACGTTCACCGCGCAGGAGAGGATCAGGAAGTACAGCGGGGTGCGGGTGTTGCCCACGGCGCGCAGCACGCCGCTGGAGAGGTTGTAGACCATGATGGCCGACATGCCGCCGAAGATATAGACGATGTAGTGGTAGGCCTCGTCCATGATGTCCTCGGGCGTGCCCGTCCAGCGCAGGATGGCCGGGGTCAGGAGCACCGTGGCCACCGACATCAGCGCCGACAGCCCTCCGCACAGGTAGATGGCGTTGGCGAAGTACTTGCGCATCGAATGGGGGTTGCCCTCGCCGAACGCCTGGGCCACCGGGATGGCGCAGCCGGAGCACATGCCCAGCAGCAGCCCGATGATCATGAAGTTCAGCGAGCCGGTGGCGCTGACGCCCGCGAAGGCGTTGACGCCCACGAACCGCCCCACGATCACGCTGTCCACCAGGTTGTACACCTGCTGGAACAGGTTCCCCAGCAGCACCGGGAACCAGAAGCCCACGATCAGCTTCATGGGCGAGCCGTGCGTCATATCCCGAACCATGTGAATATCTCCTCATGAGCGCATGTTTTGAAGAATCCGCGCAACGCTCGTTGCGCGGATTCTCATTGTATCCATTTGTTTGTTAGATGATAGCGCGATAGGGTTAAATCAATGCGACATGGCCCCGAAAACCTCGTCGGCGTAGCGCACGGTGTCCATGGCCTCGCGGGCGTAGCGGTCCGCGCCGATCTGCGCGGCGTAGTCCCGGGTCAGCACCGCGCCGCCCACCACGACCTTCGCGTCGGGCTTCTTCTCGCGCAGCAGGCGGATGGTCTCCTCCATGCTGGCGACGGTGGTGGTCATCAGCGCGCTCAGGCCCACCAGCGGCGCGTCCTCGCGAATGGCGGCCTCGGCGACGGCCTCCGGGGCCACGTCCTTGCCGAGGTCCACCACGCGGTAGCCGTAGTTCTCCAAGAGCACCTTCACGATGTTCTTGCCGATGTCGTGGATGTCGCCCTTCACCGTCGCGAGCACCACCGTGCCCTTCGAAGCCCGGGGCTGGCCGGCGAGCGCGTCCTTCACCACGGCGAACGCGGCCTTGGCGGCGTCGGCGCTCATCAACAGCTGTGGCAAAAACAGCGTGCCCGCCTCGAAGCCTTTGCCCACGGCGTCCAGTGCCGGGATCAGCGTGTCGTTGATGATCGCCATCGGATCAGCGCCCCCGTCCAGCAGCGCCCTGGCCTGCTGGGCGGCGCGCTCGGCCATGCCGAAGCGCACGCTGTCGGAGAGCGTGCCCGCCTCGACGCTCGGCGCGGCGGCGCCCGGCCGGACGCCGCCGGGAGCGAACAGGCTGCCCTCGCCCTGCCCGTAGGCGGCGATGAAGCCCGCGCAGTTGTCGTCCAGCCCGGACAGCGCCAGCCACGATCGGTAGGCCGCCATCATCGCGGCGCTCGACGGATTGATGATCGCGAGCGACAGCCCGCTCTCCAGCGCCATCGACAGGAAAAACGCGTTGACGGCCTCGCGCTGGGGCAGGCCGAAGGAGATGTTGGATACGCCCAGCACCGTCTTAAGCCCCAGCTCGTCGCGCAGGCGGCGCAGGGTCTCGAGCGTGACGGACGCGCTGCGCGAATCGGCGGAGACGGTCATGGCGAGGCCGTCCGCCACGATGTCCTCGCGGGGGATGCCGTACTTCGCCGCCTCTTCCACGATCTTCCGCGCGACGGCCAAGCGGCCCTCGGCGGTGTCGGGGATGCCCTTCTCGTCCAGCGGCAGCGCCACGAGCGCGCCGCCGTACTTCGCCGCCAGCGGCAGCACCGCGTCCAGGCTCTCGCGCTTGCCGCTGACGGAGTTGATCAGGGGCTTTCCGTTGTACAGGCGCAGTCCCCTCTCCAGCGCCTCGGGGCTGGAGGAGTCGATCTGCAGCGGCAGCGCCAGCACGCCCTGGAGTTTTGGCACCAGCGCGGCCATCGTCGCCGCCTCGTCGATGCCCGGCAGGCCCACGTTCACGTCCAGCACGTGCGCCCCGGCCTCCTCCTGCGAGAGGCCCAGCGCCACGACGGCGTCCAGGTCGCCCTCGCGAAGCGCCTGCTGCAGCTTCTTCTTGCCGGTCGGGTTGATGCGCTCGCCCACGATCACCGGGCGCGGGCCGATCTCCACGACCTGCGAGAACGAGCTGACCACCGTGCGGCGCTTGGGCGTCGGCGGCGCGAACGGGATATCGCGCGTGGCCTCGATCGTGGCGCGGATGTACGCCGGGGTCGTGCCGCAGCAGCCGCCCAGCACGTGCGCCCCGGCGCGGGCGATCTCCGCCATCGCGGCGGCAAACGCGTCGGCGGGCAGGTCGTAGACGGTCCTGCCGTTCTCCATGCGGGGCAGCCCGGCGTTGGGGTTGACGAACACCGGCAGCGACGAGGCCGCCAGCAGCCTTCTCACGATGGGCAGCATTTGCGCCGGGCCCAGGCCGCAGTTCACGCCCAGCGCGTCCACGCGCAGGCCCTCCAGCAGCGCCACGAGGCTCTCCGGGGTGCCGCCGGTCAGCAGCTTTCCCTTGCCGTCGAACACGCAGGTGGCGCACACCGGCAGGCGGCTGTGCTCCTTCGCGGCCAGCACCGCCGCCTTCAGCTCCAGCGTGTCGTTCATCGTCTCGATCATGACGAGGTCGGCCCCGGCGGCCTCGCCGGCGCGCACGACCTCCCCGAACAGCGCGACCGCGTCCTCGAAGTCCAGATCGCCCATCGGTTTGAGGAGCCGCCCCGTGGGCCCGAGGTCCAGCGTCACATAGGCGTCGCCCTCGCGCCCCGCCAGCCGCCGCGCCTCGACGGCGAGCCCGACGCCCGCCTCGATGATCGCCCTCAGCTCGCCCGGGTCCGGGTAGTGCAGCCGGTTCGCGCCGAACGTGTTGGCGTTGACTATGTGGCTCCCGGCCTGAAAGTAGCCCAGCGCCACGTCGCGCACCGCGTCCGGGTGCGTCAGGTTCCACCGCTCCGGCAGCTCGCCGCCCTTCAGGCCCTTCGCCTGCAAAAGAGAGCCGGTGCCGCCGTCACAGTACAGCCGCTCCCGGCCCAATCTGTCCAGAAATCCTCGGTTCATGGGGTGTCCTCTCTGATTCGGTAGCTACAGTCCGTCTTGTCGCACGCCGCGCAGCCCGCCGGGCAGGCCGCCTCCCCCGCGTCCGCGATGCCGATCACGGCGGTCACGGACTTCGTGGGCAGCATCAGCAGGCTGTCCGTCAGCGTGATGCCGATGTTGCGCTGCGCGCCCAGCAGCCGGAAGATGCCGGGCTGGGCTTCCAGCGAAAAATCGCCGTAGCCCGGGGAGAACCGGGGCCGCAGCGCGCGCCCGCGCGCCTTCGCCTGGCGCGCGAGCTCGGCGTTCACGTCGTCGCACCAGGCCTCGATCATCGCGGCGGAGGCAGCCTGCAGCGCCATCGCGCGGCTCATCGCGCCCTCCGCCTGCGCCCGGGCGATCAGCCGGTCCGGCCCGATGCCCAGCGTGGCCGCCATCAAAAACACCTCGCGGCAGCCCTCGAGGTTCCTGGAAAGCGCTTTGCTCTCGACGCGCAGGCCCTCGATGTCCAGCGCGCCGTCGTCTGTCTTTTTCAGCAGGAAGCGCCGCGAGACCTGCCTCGGCTCCACGACCGCGTCCAGCAGCCGCACGGCCTCGTCCACCGCCGCCGCCGTGGCCGCGTCCGGCGCCGCGCCGCGAAGCCCCAGGTAGCGGTACGCCTCGCGCCGGTCGATCTCAACGGCCATGCCCGGCGCCCAGGATGTCGGAGAGGTTCGCCATGATGCTGGCGGCCACCTCCGGCTTGTTCATCGTGTAGACGTGCACGTGGCGGATGCCGTTGGCGATCAGGTCGATGATCTGCTCGGTGGCGTAGACGACGCCGGCCTGCTTCATCGCGGCGGGCGATTCGCCGAAGTAATCGACGATGGCGCGGAAGCGCTGGGGCACGTCCGTGCCGGACATGGCCACGCTCCTGGACAGCTGCCGGGGGCTGGTGATGGGCATGATGCCCGCGATGATCGGCACGTTCACGCCCGCCTCGCGCGCGCGGTAGAGGAAGTTGTAGAAGATGTCGTTGGAGAAGAACATCTGCGTGGTCAAAAAGTCCAGCCCCGCGTCCACCTTCTCCTTCAGGTGGCGGATGTCCTCGCTCTTGTGGGCGCACTCCACGTGGCCCTCCGGATAGCACGCGCCGCCGATGCAGAAGTCGCCGTGGGCGCGGATGTCGCGAATGAGCTCCACGGCGTACTTGTAGTCGGTGGAGATCGCGCCGTCCGCGGGCTTGTCGCCCCGCAGCGCGAGGATGTTCTCGATGCCCTGCTCCCGGTAGGTATCCAGCATCCGAAGCACGTGCTCCCGGCTGGAGGACACGCACGTCAGGTGCGCCAGCGTGGGCACGCCGAACTCCGCCTGGATCTCGCTGGCGATGCCCGCCGTGAACGCGCCGGTGCCGCCGCCCGCGCCGTAGGTCACGGACATGAAGTCCGGCCTCAGCGCCGCGATCCGCTTCGCCGCCTCGGCGGTCTGGGTGTACTTGTCCGAGGTCTTGGGGGGAAACACCTCCAGCGAGAAGGTCACGCCGTCTCGCTTCAACAGCTCCGATATGCGCATCGAAGGCCCTCCTTTTCCTGCCGCGCCCGTACTTTACACCCGAACCCGGGCGATCGTGCCGCCCTCGACGAGCTCCACCGGGAACACGCGGGGCTTGCGCGAGGCCGTGTCGGGGCGCTCGATCAGGTCAATCAGCTTTTGCGCCGCCACGCGGCCCATGCTGCCGCTGTCCTGGCGGATGGTGGTCAGCCGGGGCGTGAGCATCTGCGTCAGGGGGATGCCGTCGTAGCCCGCGAAGGAGATGTCCTCGGGGATGCGCAGGCCCAGCTCCCGCGCCGCCTCCTGCGCGCCGAGGTAAGTCATGTCGTCCGGCAGCAGGATGCAGGTCGGCCGCTCCTGAAGCCGTAGCAGCTCGCACACCAGCCTTCGCGTCAGGCCGATATCGTGGTAGCGGCCCTCCGCCACGTAGCCCGGCAGCACCGGCAGGTCGTGGTAGGCCATCGTGTTGTTGAACTGGTCGATGCGCGTGCGCGTGACGATGGAATTGTTGTGGCCGTGGACGAACGCGATGCGCCTGTGGCCCATCGAGATCGCGTACTCCAACAGCTTTTGCAGGCCCGTCTCGTTGTCCGAGAGCACCGCGGGCAGCCCCTTGAAGATGTGGTCCACCGACACGCAGGGGATGCCGCTCTTCGCGAGCTCCTTGATCCGCGGGCTCGAGAAATCGCCGCAGACCAGGCAGACGCCGTCCACGCCGCGCCGCCGGCACTGCTCCGGCAGCGTCGCCGGGTCGCCCTCGACGGGGCGGTTGATGAACGTCACGTCGTAGCCGCGGGCCTCGGCCTCGTCCTTAAACGCGTTCAGGATCAGCACGAAGAACGGATGCGCCAGACCCTTGTCGCTCTCCTCCTGGTAGAGGATGCCCAGGTTGTGCCGCAGCGCCTGGTTCGGGGAAAGCTCGTTGATCGTCTCGTTCATATCAGACACCTCCGCGTGTTCAGTCCAATCGCGTGCGGGGCTCTATTCCCTGCCGCTCAGCAGTTTATTCAGCGTTTCAAAGAGGCGCTCCGGCTCCACGGGCTTGGACAGGTGCGCGTTCATGCCCGCCTGCAGCGAGCGCTGCACGTCCTCGTCGAAGGCGTTGGCGGTCATGGCGATGATGGGCACCTGCGCGGCGTCCGGGCGGTCCAGCGCGCGGATGGCGCGGGTGGCCTCGAGGCCGTCCATCACCGGCATGCGCATGTCCATGAGCACGGCGTCGTAGTGGTTCTCGGGCGCGGCGGCGAACATCTCCACGGCCAGCTGGCCGTTCTCGGCATGCTCGGTGCAGATGCCCTCCATATCCAGCAGGTCCATCAGGATCTCCGCGTTGATCTCCATGTCCTCCACGATCAGCACGCGGCGGCCCGCCAGCTTGTCCGGCGCGTCGGACTCGCCGACCTCCACCACCAGCCCGTCCTCGGCCTTCGCCGAGGACGCGCGGCGCTCCAGAATCTTGCGCATCTCGCGCAGCAGGCTGTCGGTGAACAGCGGCTTGGACATGATGCCGTCCACGCCGGCCTGGCGCGCCTCGTCCTGCATGTCGTCCCAGCTGTAGCCAGACAGCACGATGATCGCCGTCTGGCCTCCGTCGAAGGCCCGCACGGCGCGCGCCAGCTCGACGCCGTCCATGCCGGGCATCCTGTAGTCGGTCAGCAGGAAGCTGTAGGGCCGGCCCTGGTTGAGCAGCGCGGAGACGCGCTTGATGGCCTCCTGGCCGCTGCGGGCGACGTCGGCCTCCACGCCGATGGCGTTCGCCACCAGCTGTTCGGCCTGCTCGGCGTTCACGCTGCGGCTGGAGGCCTTCAGCGTCACGGTCACGGTGAAGGTGCTGCCGACGCCCTTCTCGCTCTCCACGGCGATATCGCCGTTCATCATCTCGACGATGTTCTTCGTGATCGCCATGCCCAGGCCCGTGCTGCCGTACTGGTTGGACCTGCCGGAGTCCTCCTGCGAGAAGGCCTCGAACAACTTGGGCAGGTAATCCTTGCTCATGCCCACGCCGGTGTCCTTGATGACGAAGCGCAGCGTGTAGTGGCCCTCGAACGCGGCGACCTGCTCCACCGTGAAGGTGACAGAGCCGGGCGTGGGCGTGAACTTCACCGCGTTGCCGAGGATGTTGATCAACACCTGCTTGAGCTTCAGATCGTCGCCGATGTAGTAGTCGTTCACGTGGCCGACGATATGGCAGTCATAGTCCAGCCCCTTGTCCACGCACTGGCCGTTGATGATGACGTTGATCTGGTCGATGAAGTCGCGGAACGAGAACTCCTCGCTCTTGAGCACCATGCGGCCGGACTCGATGCGGCTCATGTCCAGTATGTCGTTGATCAGGCCCAGCAGGTGCTTCGCGCTCGCGCCGATCTTCTCCAGCTGCTCGCGCGTGTGGGGCGTCAGGTCCGGGTCCTTCAGCGCGATGTTGTCAAGGCCGATGATGGCGTTCATCGGCGTGCGGATCTCGTGGCTCATGTTGGACAGGAAGCTGGTCTTGGCGCGGCTGCTCTCCTCGGCGAGCACCTTTTCCACCTCGATCTGCTTCTCGCGGCGCTGCATCAGGTAGTAGATGTAGAACAGCACCGCCAGCGCGAACACCACCAGCGCGGTCTGCACCAGGCTGTTGCGCGTCAGGCGGTCGCCCACCTCGTCCAGCGCCTCGCGCAGATAGCTGTCGGCGGGCTTGGTGGCGGAGGAGACGATGTCCACGCCCTCCTCGGCCAGCTTTTCCACGTAGAACGACTGGATGGGCGTCACAGCGGCCTCCGTGGCCTTCTGGGTGGACTGGCGCATCCAGATCGTCGACGTAAACAGGATCAGCGCCAGCAGCACCACCCAGGCCACGGTGGAGCGGCCGAACCGGCGGGCGGAGTCGCGCTTGAAGATGTACAGGAAGAACAGGAAGCCCAGGATGCCCCACGCCGCCAGGATCAGGTAGGACTCCGTCGACAGCGTGCTGACGGACATCAGGTTGGGGATCAGGAAGTAGAGTATGAACACGAGCGAGATGGCCACGCCCGCGAAGCCCGTCGCCCGCACCAGCCGGTTGCCCTCGCGCCGCGCAGCCTTCAGCGCCGCCCCGGACGTGTAGGCGTAGGCGATGGTCGCGCCCACGGTGGTCACGTCCACGATCCAGCTGATGGCGGTGCGGCCGAAGAACGGCAGCACCGCGGAGAGCCCCGCCACGAAGAATATGGCGTTGCGGGGCACGCGATGGTCGTCCAGCCTGCCAAACCAGTCGGGCATCATGTTGTCCTGCGCCATCGCGTAGATCAGGCGGCTGGAGGCGACGGCGTTGCCCACCAGGCCGGTGAAGATCGCGCCGAGCGCCGCCAGGCCCAGCGCCGCCGCGCCGAACGTGCCCAGCATGGTCTCGGCGGCGAACAGCGTCGGCAAGCCCTGCGCGCCCGCGTAATTGCCCAGGCCGCCGATGTACTCCGTCCAGCCGGAGCAGCCCTCCGGCAGCGCGCACACCGCCAGCAGCGCCAGCGCCGCGTAGGCCGCGGCGGCCGTGACGACGGCGACCGCCATGATGCCGAAGCTCTTTTTCAGCGGGAAGGCGGCCTCGCCCGCGGAGTGGGAGATGGACTCAAAGCCCACGAAGGCCCACGGCGCGAGCGCCACGATCGTCAGAACGCCCGCCATCGGGGCCTTGTCCGGCGCGAAGGCCGGCGATACGGACGCCAGGCTGCTCCGCGGGCTCGCGAGCGCCGCGGCCACGCACACGCACACGCCGCCCAGCAGCAATAGCGCCATCGCGATCTGCACGCGGGACGAGCGCGGCCCGCGCAGGCAGGCGACGGCCGTCAGCGCCAGCGCCGCGATCGACAGCAGCACCTCGCCCATGTAGATGTCGTAGCCCGCGATCCGGTAGTGCCAGCCGAACTGGAACAGCCCGCCGAACAGGTTGCGCGCGATCAGCGGCAGCGCCGTGGCGTTGGCCCAGATGATGGCGATGTAGGTCAGCAGCAGGAACCAGGCGTTGAGGAAGCCGTGGTCGTAGCCGAAGTTCTGCTTGGCGTAGTCGTACGCGCCGCCCGCCTCGGGATAGCGGTTCATCAGGAAGTGGTAGTTCATGCCGATGACGAGCATGATCAGCGCGCCGACGCCGATGCCCAGCGCCGTGCCCAGCGGGCCGGCGATGGACAGGAACGTGGTCCCGGGCATGACAAAAGCGCCCCAGCCCACGCTGCAGCCAAAGGCCAGCGCCCAGGCGCCCATCGGCGACAGATAGCGCGCGAGGCCCTTGTCCTTCCGGTTCGCGGTCGATACCAATGTCAATCCCTTTCCTTTCGGGGTGAAATCATGCGCGGATTATCGGCGATCAGCCCTGCTCCTCGTAGCGGCGGATGGCCTCGGCGGTGTCGCGATAGCGCCGGGCGATCTCGTCCAGCCGCGCGCGCACCTCGTCGTCGGTCTTCTTTCGCGCGCTGCCGGGGCGAAACTCCTCGGTGATCTCGTTTGCCGCGGCGGCCAAGCGGTCCAGCCCCAGGTTGGAGCAGACGCCCTTCATCGCGTGCGCGCTCTCGAACAGCCGGGTCGCGTCCATGCTCTCGCCGGCCTCGGCCAGCTTTTCGCCCACCTGGCTGTCCTTCAGCTTGCGCACGTACTTGTCGATGAGCCGATCGCTCTTCATCACCCGAACAGCCTGATCATAATTTCCGTCGATCGCGCTGTAGAGCTCCTGGATCGTCATGGCTCATTCTCCCCTTTCATTTTCCTTTTCCTTGAGTATCAGCTTTTCAAACTCTTCCGGCGGCAGGGGCCGCGAGAAATAGAAGCCCTGGATCAGATCGCAGCCGGCGCGGCGGAGCATGTCCACCTGCTCCCCGGTCTCCACGCCCTCGGCCACGACCGGCACCTTCAGGTGCCGCGCGATGTCCAGCACGACCTCCACCAGCCAGAAATCCCGCTCGTCGCGCTCGATGTTCCGGATGAAGCGCATGTCCATCTTCAACACGTCGATGGGCATCGCCGAGAGCATGTTCAGCGAGGAGTA
>CACYET010000047.1 GCA_902773515.1 uncultured Eubacteriales bacterium
GGGCATGGGCCGCTTTGACGATCTGTGGTGGGCCGGGATCAGGCCGTGCGAGGCGCTGCGCCGCTACGCGCAAAGCCTGCGGCACGCGCTGGACGCCCAAGGCATCCCGTTTGACCGCAAGCGCTTTTCGCCGCACATCACGCTGGTGCGCCAGGCCGAGGGCCGGCCCGCGGTGAACGTGCCGCGGGCGGAGATGACGGTGGACCACGTCTCGCTGATGCGCTCCGATCGCGGCAAGCGCGGCATGATCTACACGGAAATCCGCCGTTCAGACGACTGACGGCGGATTTCACAATTTCTTTTTTTCGCGGCTGGTTACCTCTGCGCCCGCTGCCTCCAGGCGCGCACGCCGGCGACCAGCTTTTCCTCGCCGTTCTCCTTGAACCGGGCGATCCGCAGGCTGACGGGCCGCGCCACGCCGCCGATCACCAGGCGGTACTGCATCTTGAACACGTTGCCCTTATGGGTCTCTTCGAGCACGTTTTCCTTGGTGAATTCTTCCAGATACTGCGGAAGATCGTCCGGATGGACGGTCTTTTTGCCGTCCACGACGCCCTGCAGGAAGAAGTCCTCGCCCTCCTTGGCGAAGCCGAGCGTCTCATACTCGCTGGTGGCGCTGTACTCGATGTAGCGGCCCGTCGCCGGGTCCACCGAGTACAGGCTCAGGTAGTCATCGGACAGCGCCATCATCCTGGCGAGCGTCTCGCGCTCGTGCTGCGCCTCCTTGTACCGGGCCTGCTCCTTCATCTGCGCGTCGACGATGCTGATGCCCATGATGATGCGGTTGGCGTTGGAGCGCGTGCGCGTGATCTTCATGCTGGCGTACATCGGCGCGCCGCTGTCGATCAGGCGGTAGGTGGCCGTGTAAACGCCCTGGATGTCCAGCTCCCGGACGACCTTCTCCTTCGAGAAGCCGGCGAGGAACGGCTCCCTGTCCTTCTCGTAGATGCGCCTCATGGTCTCGCGCCGCGCCTCGGCGAAGAAGTCCGTGCCGTGGCGCTCCACGGCGAGCTCCTCGCCGCCGACGGAGGAGTTGTACTCGACGAAGCGCTCGGTGTCCAGGTCGATGACGTAGATGTTGTAGTAGTCGGCGGCCAGGGCTCGCGCGATATCGGCGTAGGACTCGCCCTCGTCCGGATCGCTGATGGACAGGATCGCGACGGCGATGGCGACGCTTCCGTTGACCGGGTTGACGCCAATCCTTCTCAGGAAGGCGTGCACCTTCGCGCCGTCCGGCATGGTCTCGTCAAAGAACGCGCGGTTCCCGCTCTCGCAGCACTGGCGGACAGTCGCGATGAACGACGGGCCGTAGCCGACCGCGGCGTCGCCAAAGTCGACCTTCTGCCTGAACACGTCGAACCCGAAGAAGCGTTTCATGAATTCCCGGTAGGACCGGCTGCTGCGCACGTAGTGCGCCTTGCCCTGCCGAATCTCCAGGATGCCCATCGGCAGCGTGTTGAACGCATTGTGGAAGGCGCTGTCGTCCTCGCTGGCGATGACGCCCAGGTCGTAGAGGTTGACGCGCCCCATCGCCTCGTAGTACGAGGATTCCTCCGGGTTCTCGTAGCCGATCTGGATGCCCTTGCGGTTGCGCTCGACGATCTGCTCCAGCGGGATCGCCTTGCAGTAGTAGAAGCCCTGCAGCTTGGAGCAGCCGATCTCCTGCAAAAAGCGCACCTGCTCCTGGGTCTCCACGCCCTCGCACACGGTGTCCACGCCCAGCGAGGTGGCCATCTTCATCAGCTCCGTGAGGATGATCCGCGCGCTGTCGCTCTCGTTCAGCTTACGCGTAAAGCTCATGTCGAACTTGATCAGGTCGAAGCGGATGCTCTGCAATACGTCCAGCGACGAATAGCCGCTGCCGAAGTCGTCCATCCACACGGGGAAGCCGAGGCTCTGGAAGCGCTCCACCTGGGCCTTCATGAAGTCGAAGTTCCTTCCGAGCACGCTCTCCGTGATCTCGATCGTGATCTTGCCGCGGCCGATGCCCGAGGCGTCCACCTTCCGGCGGATCTCCTCGACGATGTCGCAGGCGGCAAAGTCGGACCGGGAGAGGTTGATCGAGTGCGGCACGACGTACAGGCCCTTTTCGCCCGTCTTTCGCATCTTCTCCAGCACCTGATCGAGCACGTACAGGTCCAGCTTGTAGATGAGCCCGGACGCCTCCAGCGTCGGGATAAATTCCGCCGGGGAGAGGAAGCCTTTGACGGGGTCGTTCCACCGGGCCAGCGCCTCCTCCTCGCACACGCGGCCGTTGGCGGCGCGCACGATGGGCTGGTAGTGCACCTGGATCCACTGCTCCTCGATGGCCCGGTCGACATTTTCAATGATGTACTGCCGCTTCTCGGCGTCCTCGCTCAGCGCCTTGCTGTAATAGTTCACGGCCATGCCGTAGCGGCCCTTCAGCGCGGTGCAGGCGAGCTTGGCCCGGTCCAGCGCCACGCTGACGTGGCCGTCCTCCCGCTTGCCCACGTACACGCCCACGTGCACCGGCGGCATCCGGTCGCCGTTCATCTCGCGGCACTGCGCAAACATCCGCTCCAGCCTGTCCTCCAGGCCCTCCTCCTCGGCGAGCACCGCGAAGTGATCCGCGCCGATGTGGCAGCAGTTCTCAAGCCCGAAAAGGCGTGTCAGCTCCCACGCAAAGGCCTTCAGCAACTTGTCGCCCTCGGAAAAGCCGTACTTGTTGTTAAAGAACTTCATGCCGATGAAGTCGATGTACACGATCGCGGGCCGGCCGCCCTTTTCCAGGATGGCCTCCTTGCCGGAGAGCGCCAGCTCGAAGAAGTGCGTCATGCTGGGAAGGCCGGTCAGGTCGTCGTACTGGCTGGCTTTGACGAGGCTGTTCGCGTGCAGGGCTTCGCTGAGGGTCTGGTTCAGCTCGGTGCCCTCCAGGCCGTAAAGGCCCTCGTCCGCGTACCAGATGTGGGCAAGCCGCGCCCCGGTCTCGGTCATCACGTGCTCGCCGAAGGCGTGGATCACGCGGTACTCCGAGCCGCCCCGGATGCGCACGCGGAAGATGATCTCGCAGCGGTCGCCCTGGGCGGTGAACTGATAGAAGGCGTTTGCGGTCCGCGCCCGGTCGTCTGGATGCACGTTCTGATAGACGTCGCTGTTCAGTTGGCGATAGGCCTGGTCGCGGTCGTCGAATCTGAACAGCTCGCAGAAGCCGTCGGACATCAGCAGGCAGACGATCCGCTTGCCGACCAATTGATAGACGGCGAACGGATGTCTCAGGCGCTCCAGCGTCGCCCGTTCCTGCTGAGAACATTGATATCTCTCCATATGCGGCCCTCCCGGCGATGGTCGCGTTGACTGAACAGAAAATGATCGGGTTCTCGCACTGCGCCTCGTCCGCAGCGCCCGCGCAGGCGGGCCGGACGCCGCTATTCGCCCGCCAGCCGGTCGCGCAGCTTCATGGCGCGGTCCGGATAGTTGCCGATGAGGATGTCCGCCCCGGCGCGCAGGCAGCGGACGATGTCCTCTTCTTCGTTGACGGTCCAGACGTTCACCTTCAGGCCGAGCGCGTGCGCCTGTTTGGCCTCGTCCTCGACCTGCAATTCGGAAAAATGCGGGTGGATGGCGTTCATGCCGAGCCGACGGGCGTAGCTCCAGGGCTCCACCATCGTGGCCTCGTACAAAAGGCCGCAGGGGATGTTCCCGTCGATGGCCTTCATGCGCAGCATGCTGTGGTGGTTGAAGCTGGAGTAGAGGATGCGGTCCGACATGCCCATCTCATCGGCGAGCTTCAGGCACTTCTCCTCCAGGCCTTCGTAGAGGATGTAGCTGTTCTTGAGCTCCACGTTGACGCGCAGCTTCGTGGGCTTCAAAAGCTCAAACACCTCGCGCAGCGTGGGAATCGTCGCGTGCTCGTACTCGGGATGCGTCCGGTTGAAGCGCAGCCTCTTGAGCTGGGCCGTCGTCATCCGGCAGATCAGGCCGCTGCCGTTGGCGACGCGGTCCACCGCCTCGTCGTGGGCGACCACCAGTTCGCCGTCTTTGGCGATGTGCACGTCCAGCTCCACGCCGTCCGCGCCCATCTTCGCCGCCAGCTCAAAGGCCTCCAGCGTGTTCTCCGGCGCGTAGCCGGACGCGCCGCGGTGTCCGTATATCCACTGCATGGGCATTTGCCTTCCTTTATATCAGAGCGTCGACCCGAGGGCCTGTGGCTCCGGGAAAAACGTGTTCAGGTGTAAGCCGTCATTTGGAGAACGTGGCGTTTGCCGCCAGCGCCACGGCGACGATCGCGTCCAGCGCCACGACCGCCAGCACGGCCCACCGGCAGACGCCCGCCACCCGGAGCATGTCGATCAGGGCAACGGCGATCACGACCAGGTTCAAAACGGCCGCGACCATGCCCATCTTCCCGGCCTCGCCCCTGACGCTGTAAAACGCTCAGCAGATGAGCAGCGCCTCGCTCAGCGCCAGCACGACGCGGGCCAGAAGCCCCCGGGTGGAGAACACGAACTGGCTGATGCTCCAGTACTCCCTCGCGTAGTAGTAGTCGCCGCTGTAGATAAAGTCAGCGGAATAGGATTCCGCCGCGGAGTAGTAATCCGACGCGGGATAGCGCGGCGCGATGACCGGTATGAACATCGACACAAAGCAGAACAGGGCGACGATGCTGCAGAGCAGATTCATTTGTTTTTTCATATCGTTCCGACCACCTTCAGATTGCGCCTTTTCATTCCCCTGCCATTATATCACAGAAACGGGCGGCATGGCAACCTGAAAAATCGGAACAACGGCTTGCCCTTCTCCGGGCCATGTGGTATACTTTACATGGATTTCATCTTCTCCCGACCTTCCCGTTCGGCGGGCGATCGCGAGAGGGAGGGGCGGGAACGCGCGCCGCGTCTGTAAGCCGGAGCGCGTCTGTGAGAATGGACGAGGGAGGACGGACCATGAAAGAGATCATCGGCATCAAGCCCTATCAGGGCGGCGAGCCTTACATATTCGTCAGCTACGCGCACAGGGACAGGGACAGGATAGAGGTCATCCTTCGGCGCCTGTTTGCGTCGGGATACCGCATCTGGTACGACGAGGGCATCGACCCCGGAACCGAGTGGGACAACAACATCGCCTCCCACATCGAAGGCTGCGGCTGCCTGCTGGCCTTTATCTCCGCCAACTACCTGAATTCCGACAACTGCAAGGACGAGTTGAACTTTGCCCGCGACCTGCAGAAGGACCGTTTGCTGGTGTATCTGGAGGATGTCCGGCTGCCCCTGGGCATGGCCATGCGCCTGAACCGATTGCAGGCCATCCACCAGTATGTCTACGCGGAACAGGAGGAGTTTTACGAGAAGCTCCTCTCCGTGCCGATGTTTGAGCGCTGCCTCGGCGTTGGTCCCGCGGTCGAGCCCTCCCCCATGCCGGTCCAAAAGGCGGAGCGCCGGATCAAGGTCATCGGTGTCGGAGGCGCCGGCAACAACATCGTCGCCCGGATGATGGAAAAGCCGGTCGACGGCGTGGAGCACATCGCCGTGAACAGCGACGCGGAGGCGCTGGACAAGATCGCGGCGAACAAAAAGCTGTTCCTGAACATCGACCGGAGGACCGAATGGACCCCCGAGAACATACGGACGGTATGCGAAGACGCCGTGAAGCGGCAGCGCGAGGAGATCGCGGGCCTGCTCTCCGGCGCGGACATCGCGTTCCTGACCTGCGGACTGGGCGGATTCACCGGGACGGGCGCCGTCGCGGCCATCGCGGCTGTCGCCCGGGAGATGGGCATACTGACGGTCGGCGTGGCCTCGACGCCCTTCAGCTTCGAGGGCAGCAGCCGTGACAAGATCGCGAAGGCGGGGCTGGAGTGGCTGAAGCAGCATGCCGACACGCTGGTCATCCTGCACAACGACCGGCTGCTCTCCGTCATTCCCAGGGGCATGACCATGGCCGACGCCTTCCGCTTCTCCGATGAAACGCTGATCCAGGGCGTGCGGAGCATCTCCGACCTCATTGCCCGCCCCGGGATCGTCCGCCTGGATTTCGACGTGCTGTGCGAGGCGATTCGGGGCAAGGGGCTGGCGTACCTGGGCGTGGGGCTCGGCGAAGGCCCGGGCAGCATCGTCTACGCCGCCCGGAAGGCCATCGACAACCCGCTGCTGGAGACGCGCCTCAAAAGCGCGCGGAGCGTGCTGGTCAACGTCACGGGGACGGACAGCATGTCCGTGGATGAGATCAATCAGGCAGCCGGGCTGATCCACGCCGCCGCCGGAGCGGATGCCGGCGTTGTGCTCGGAACCGCGACGGACGAGGACATGGGCGACCAGGCCCGCGTGATGATCATCGCGACCGGGCTCGGGTAAACCGGGCGCGTGCAAAAAAGAGGGGCTGTCTCAAAACAGATCACTAGCCGCAATCAAAACCGTAGGGGCGGCATAATTGCCGCCCGCGGACGCCAATTATGGCGTCCCTACTGCGGATAACCGCTGCAGCTGACATCGTGTCAAATGTTTTGAGACAGCCCCTTTATGCGCTCATCTGTCCCGCTCGCCGGAGGCGGGCGGGCGGACGCGGGTCACGCCTGGCTCATGGCCGCCTTCAGGCACAGCTCAAGCGCCGGCAGCAGCGATTCCTCGCCCCAGCTGCGCGCGTCGTAGGCCTCCGTGTTGGCCAGCGTGTCGGCCGTGTACATGAATTGGCCGAAGGCCACGTGCCTGAACTCGGCGCAGGCGGACAGGGAGGCGCACTCCATGTCCACGACGCCGCAGCCCTCGGCGCGGCTTCGGCGCACCTTGTCCACGGTCTCGCGGTAGATGGCGTCCGTGGTCCACGTGTCGCAGGACACGCAGCTGATCCCCGCCTCCTCCAGCGTCCGGGTGATGCGGCTCTGCAGGCCGTCGTCCAGATAGCTCCAGCGGGCAGGCGGCATGTAGTGGTAGGAGGTGCCCTCGTCGCGCAGGGCCCGCTTCGGCACGACGAACGTGTTTTCCGGCAGGTCGATCAGCGCGCCGCATGCCCCGGTCGAAACGACGCTGCGCACGCCGTAGGCGATCATCCAGTCCATGAGCGAGACGGCCACGGGCGCGCCGACCGGCGCCTGGCACAGGCAGACGTCGTCGCTGACCCGGTAGACGGGATAGTCCTTTGTGACGGTCTTGAAGGTCGCAATGACCGGATAGCCGTGCTCCCTGGCGTATTCGTCCACGCAGTCCCCCAGGAAGGGGAACGCGGCGCAGGGCGGCAGCTCGACGCCAAGGTTCTCGTGATCGGGCTCCAGAACGGCCCGCGGCGCGTAATCGTATTCAAGGATGGGATAATTGCTCATATTGCCTCCTGTAGCTTCGGGCTGTTCTTGACTTGCATACGTCCACGTCCCTATTATACAGCATTTGTTGCCGTTAATCCAGCCCATTTCACACAAAATGTTCGACTTTTTTTGCGGGCTTCGGACCGGAGCCTTGGACGCCACGGCGTTTTATGGTAAGCTGTGAAAGAGACGATCCTGCGGGACGCAACGATAAGGAGTATGATTGAAATGAGGAGAGACCTTCTCCTTGACCGCATCCGCGGATGCCTGATCGGCGGCGCGGTCGGCGACGCGCTCGGCTGGCCTGTCGAATTCAGAAGTGAAAGCGAGATATTCAACCAATACCGGCCGAACGGCATCCGGGCGTACGACCTGAACGCGCAGGGCGTGGCGGAGATCACCGACGACACCCAGATGGCGCTTTTCACGGCCAACGGCCTGCTCTGCGCGGAGACGGCCAACCGCCGCGACGGCAGGGCCAAGCCGCCTCGAGGCCATGTCGCCGCCGCGTATCAGGACTGGCTGTATACGCAGGAGGCGGATTTTGGCCCCGATGCCGCGATCCGTCCGAGCGGCGTCTCGTGGCTGAACGACGTCGAAGGGCTCCGGCATCGCCGGGCGCCGGGCGTTACCTGCCTGAAGGCGCTGCGGCTGCAGAACGCCGCGCCCGGCAATACAGAGGATTATGTGAAGGCCCGCCTGAACGAGAGCAAGGGCTGCGGCGGCATCATGCGCGTCGCTCCGATGGGCCTGATGGACTGGCCCGACATCCGGGCGCTCGACTATGAGGGCGCACAGCTGGCGGCGATCACCCACGGCCATTCGCTGGGATACATGCCGGCGGCGGTGCTCGTCCACATCATCCATCGGATCGTTTACCCCCGACAGCCGGAGGCGGCGCTGAAGGAAATCGTCGTCGAGGCCCGCGACACGGTGTCGGAGATCTTTGCGTGCGATCCCTTCCTTTCGGAGCTGCGCCGCGTCATCGACCTGGCGATCGACCTCGCGGAGCATTCCCCGGACGGCGATCCGGACAACATCCACCGGCTGGGCGAGGGCTGGGTGGCCGAGGAGACGCTGGGTATTTCGCTGTACTGCGCCCT
This sequence comes from uncultured Eubacteriales bacterium, assembly GCA_902773515.1. GTDB lineage: Bacteria > Bacillota > Clostridia > Christensenellales > Aristaeellaceae > UBA2862. The sequence continues at coordinate 8,359 of CACYET010000047.1, forward strand.
GAAGTATCGCCGCGATTTTTCCGCCGGCGTCATCGCCTCCGTCAACCATCGGGGAGACAGCGATTCGACGGGGGCGATCACGGGGAACATCCTCGGCGCCCTCCTGGGGTACGAAGCCATTGAACCCCGCTGGACGGAGCGCCTGGAGCTGAGGGATGTCATCATGGAGATGGCGGACGACCTGTACGCCTGCCAGAGGGCGGCGGAATCCGGCGGCCTCGAGACGCCCGACTGGACGCGGAAATACGCGCGCGGGCGCCGGAAGGAATGAGGCGGGCTAATCCTGCCCAACCGGCTGGAAGCGGGCGTCGGAAACGTCCTTGATCCGGCCTGTCCAGCTGCCCATCTCCCCGGTGAAACGAGGAACCTGGTCGGCGGTCACCGCCGCGTCGCTCCACTCCTTGCGGCACAGGGCGTACAGCGTGTCCAGCAGCTTGCGGTCGACGGCGGGGACATCCAGGCAGAAGTGCTTGTACGAGACGGGCACGTAGCTGTCCGTCTGTTCCACATAATCATAACCCACGATCTTCACATCCCCGTTCGTCAGGTTGCCGATCCTGTATATCCTCTGCGAAAAGTCGAATTTGCCCAGGCAAAGGCCCGCCCCGAAATCCCAAAACTCGGCGGGCATATGATAATCGCCGTCGATGAACCGGATCATCATGAGCAAGACCCTGCCTGTCCCCGCGCCGGCGAATTGATCGACGTCCTGGATCAGCATCCCGTTCCCCAATTCAGAGACCGTCGCGGGCTCCAGCGCGTCGCCGGGATAGTAATACACCTGCATATCCGGCGTGTAGAAGGCGCACCCTCCGCCCAGCCGGTAGATGGGCCCGGACACGATGGCGCCGCGGGTCTCCAGCTGTTCGACCTCACCCAGCTTCCGGGCGTCGACGTCGATGCCGCAGCGATACAGCGCGTCGGTGTGGGTCTTGGGCGTAAAGTAGGCCACCGGCAGCTCCCCGTCCACCCAGGCGAAGTAGGCAAGCGAGGGGTCGGGCAGCGGCAGGCGGTCCAGCTCCGCGCCGGAAGCGTCCAACAATCGCAGGCAGGGGTCGGATTCATCGCCGTCGGCGGTGAGGATCATCTCGCCGTTCACCCACGTCCCCACGCATGTCGCGTCTTGCGGCTTGTCAAATACGGTGTAGAACTCATCGTCCTTCCGATAGACGCCGTCGCCCTGAATGCGGGTCGGCGTCTCGTCATAATCCGACTTTGCCGCGCAGAAGCCCAGCTCCCGGATGCGAAAGCGCTTCCCGGATTCATCCGTGATCTCGACCTGTCCCTGTTCGTCGAAGCGGCCGTCCGCCGCGGCTTCCACGGGAACGACGGGGAACATCATCACGCCCGTCTCCAGGTTGTACGCGGATACGCTGTTTTGGCGCACGACCAGAAGGGACTGGCCCGTCCCGTCGTAGCGCAGGCACACCGGCGCGTCCCTGTATTCGTGATACGACTCGACCAGGGGCGTCCCGTCGGCGCCCATGATGTACGCCTCGTTGTAGGCTCCGTCGTAGGAGCCGCTCGTTCCGAAGAACGCAAAGCTGTCGCCCTCCGGCGAGACGACGAGCGTATCTCCGAGTATTTCTCCCGGCATGGAGTCGATTGGCAGTCCGCCGCTGAGCACCCGGCGCTCAAAGAGGTCGACCGTGCACATGTCGCAGCCGGAGCCGTCCCGGATGACGGCGAGGCCGCTGTTCGGGGAAACCTCGATGGGGTTGTTGAAGCCGAGGTATTCTGAGACGATCTGATACGAAAAAGCCTTTGACAGATCCAGGGTCCAGGCCAGCTCCCCCTCCACGGGCGTTTCGCTGTCCGGCGGCAAGTCGGAAGGGATGGCGTAGAAATACAGATATCCGGCGTAAGTGACGGCGATCCCCAGCGCGTCGCCCTGTCGCGCCAGCCGGACGAAGGGCCTGTGGCCGCTCTCGACGGGGTCTTCGATCTTTGCGAGAACGGACAGGTTGGGATTGGCTTCTTCGGGAACCGACACCGACAGGACGTGCCGCTCCTCCGGTGCAAAGATCGTGAGGCGCAGGCCGTCCTGATACACATGGATGTTTTGCCCGTTGTCCTCCGGCGCGGACAACAGCGCGCCAAAGCGGTCCGGCGCCTCGAACGCCGCGGTTTCCTGCGCCGCTTCGGCGGGCGCGGCGGCCTCGGCCTCGTCCACCGATACCCAGAAGGTCGACTCCGTCCCGTCGGACGGGGAGACCTCCAGCGCGCGCGTATAGTACATCAGCGCGGCGGGGATATCGTTCTCGTCGTAACTCTCCGCGCCCCGCTGGACCAGCTGGGCCGCGAGGCTCTTTCGGTATTGCCTCTCGGAGACGTGCGTCCGGTAGGCGAACAGCGATATCACCGCCAGCGTGACGGTCAGTATCGCGAACGCGCTCGCGCCGACGGCGGTGCGCACCCGGCGCTCATGCCTGCGCTGGCGCTGGTAGAGGGCGTCGAAGTGGCAGCCCAGGATCTGGGCCGCGAGGCGAAGATACTCCGTCCTGAGCTTCTTCATTCGACCGCGGTTCGTCTTTGCCCGGACATCCCCGATCAGCGGCTCTATCTCGCGCGTGACCGTCGCCTCCGAGCCGTCGGGGCCGATCTCGGCGATTTCCTCGAAGTGCAGCATGTCGGGCAGCGCTTCGTCCGGCTCGCCGCTGACCAGCACCGGGAGGATGTGATTGACGCGGCCGCCGTGAAGCTCCTTAAAGTAGCGGATCTCCTCCATACACCACTTGGAATCCTTCGTCTCCTCGGAGAGCACGACGATCAGGAAGCTGGAGTTCCTCAGCGCTTCCCGCAGCGATTCGCCCAGGTCGTTGCCCGTCGGCAGCTCCGACTTGTCCCGAAAGATGGGGCCGAGTCGGCTCCTGCCCATGCCCCTGGGCACGCGATAGCGCTCCAACAGGCTTTGTATCTTCTCCGCCACGCGCATGTCCGGCTGCCTGTGCCGACAGCTGATGAAGGCGTCGAAGTGCCGCGAATGATCCTGCGCCGCCATGTGCAGCTCCCCCTGCCGTCGATGTGATCCCGCCCGAGATATCAGAAAAGCGGACTTTCCGATATTATAACACAAACATCCAGATACAGGAAGACTTCATCGACACGGTTTTTCACGGACAGGCCATGACAAAGCGCCGCCGATGCTGTATAATGGAGTCGGCTTCGCGAATGTGAAAGACGGCGGCCGGACGGCGCGACAAATCCAGGACAGTGGGAGCGGAGAGCCTATGCACTTTGTGGACGCGAAGGGGATCCTCACCGGAAGCGGCGGGCACTACGGCATGAACGTGTACCGGGGCTGCACGCACGGCTGCATCTACTGCGACAGCCGCAGCCTGTGCTATCAGTTCACCCACCCGTTTGAGGACATCGAGGTCAAGCAGAACGCCCCGGAGCTGCTGCGGCAGGCCCTGAGATCGAAGCGGAAGAAGGGCATGATCGGGACCGGCTCGATGTCGGACCCCTACATGCACTGCGAGGAGCGCCTGCAGCTGACCCGAAGGTGCCTACAGGTCATCCTGGAAAACGGCTTCGGCGCGGCGGTGCAGACCAAGTCGGACCGCATCCTCCGGGACATCGACCTGCTGGACGAGATCAATCGCTCCGCCAAGTGCGTCGTGCAGATGACGCTGACGACCTACGACGACGACCTGTGCAGGATCGTCGAGCCGAACGTGTGCAACACGAAGCGCCGGATCGAGGTGCTCGAAGCGATGCGCGAGCGGGGCATCCCGACCGTCGTGTGGCTGACGCCCATACTGCCGTTCATCAATGACACCGAGGAGAACGTCCTGGCCATACTGCGCGCGTGCGCGCGGGTCGGCGCAAAGGGCGTCATTTGCTTTGACATGGGCTTGACCCTGCGGGAGGGCGACCGGGAGTACTTCTACGCCGCCCTGGACAGGCACTTTCCGGGGCTGAAGCAGCGCTACATCCAGCGCTACGGGAACGCCTACGAGGTGCCGAGCCCGCGGGCCGGGGAGCTGATGGGGCTGCTCCGGCGCTTCTGCCGGGACAACGGGCTTCCGCTACCTGCACGAGCTGCCCGAGCGGCACGCGCAGATGAGCATGTTCGACCCGTGATGCCCTCGCGAAGCCGCGACGGCCGATGCGTTCCGCGCGTTCTGATTTGCATCTTAGGCGTTCAGGGCGTATAATGGACGTACACCCATCAGAGAGGAGAAGCGCGCCATGAAGGTCCCGTTCGAGGGAAGACCGGCTCCCGGCCGCGCCGCCGCCGGCGCGATCCCGTCGAAGCGCTGACTGAAGCCCATGATACGAAGACTCGTCCGCCAGATGCTGACGGCGCAGATATTGTCCGCGCTGACGGTGTCGCTTTGCCTGCTGATCGACAACATCATGATCGGGCGCTTCCTGGGGGTGCGCGCGCTGACCGCCTACGGGCTGGCAAACCCGCTGCTGCTGGTCATCGGCGCGGTGGGCAGCATGCTGTGCGCAGGCGCGCAGGTGGCGTGCAGCCAGTCGCTCGGGCGCGGCGACATGGTCGAGACCGACATCGGCTACTCCTCCACCATCGCCGTCGCCGCCGCGTTCTCGCTGGCCTTCATGCTGCCGGTGCTGCTGCTTCGCGTGCCGATCGCCCGGATGCTGGGCGCGCGCGATCCGGCGCTGCTGGGCGAGACCAGCCGCTACATCGCGGGCTTCACCATCGGCACGCCCGCGTCCGTCGGCGCGCTGGTGCTGGTGCCGTTCATGCAGATGGCGGGACAGGGCAACCTGCTGATCATCGCGGTGCTGGGCATGACCGTCGCGGACGTGGGCTTCGACCTGTTGAACGTGTACGTGTTTCACGGCGGCATGTTTGGGATGGGCCTGGCGTCCGCGCTCAGCTACTACGTCGCGTCGCTGATCGGCATCGGCTACTTCCTGTCGAAGAAGTGCGTGTTCACGTTCTCCGTCAGGCGCATCCGCTGGAGCAAGGTCCGGGAGCTGGTCGCAGGCGGCGTGCCGTCGCTGTTCGGCATGGCGTCCTCGGTGGTGATGATCTTCGCCCTCAACCAGATCCTGCTCGGCGCCGGCGGCGTGGCGGCCGTGGCGGCCTTCTCGGTCATCGACACGCTGATGAACGCCAGCAACAGCATCAGCACCGGCTCCGGCGGCGTGGCGCTGACGCTCTCGGGCGTGCTGTACAACGAGGAGGACCGCACGGGCCTGTCCGAGCTGCTGCGCGCGCTGGCGCGGGCGTCCGTGGTGCTCGGCGTGTCGGTGATGGCGCTGCAAATGGCGTTCGCGCGGCCCTGCGTGGAGCTGTTCATCCCCGACGCCGGCGCGAGCCAGGCGATGGCGATCCGCGGCCTGCGCCTGTTCTCGACGGGCCTGACGCTCTGCTGCCTGACCTACGCGCTGCGCAGCTGCTACCAGGGCACGGGCCACGTGCGCATGATGGAGGCCATCTCCGTGCTGGGCAACGCGGCGCTGCCGGTGCTGGCGGGCTGGCTGTTCACCCGCGCCGCGGGCGTGAACGGCGCGTGGTACCTGTTCGGGGCGAGCCAGCTGGCCATGGTGCTGGGGATACTGGGCTACGTGTGGCTGAAGAAGCGCCGCGTCACCCTGGAGCCGGAGGACGTGCTGCTGCTGCGCGCGGACTTCGGCGTGCCGCCGGAGGATCTGCTGGAGGTCAACCCCGCGGGCATCGAGGACGTGATCCGGGCCTCCCACGCGGCGGACGCCTTCTGCCGCGCCCACGGCGGCAGCGAACGCATGGCCAACCACCTGGCGATCTGCATCGAGGAGATGGGCGGCAACATCGTCACGCACGGCTTTTCCGCAAAAGGGAGGAACCACCTGTCCATCCGCCTCCTGCGCAAGAAGGACCACTGGATGCTGCGCTTCCGGGACGACTGCCGGGCGTTTGACCCCGTCGACCACGTGTCCCGGGCCGACGCGCGCGACAGCATGGGCATCCGCCTGGCGATGCACATGGCCGACGAGGCGCGCTACGTGTACACGATGAACCTGAACAACCTCACGCTGATCCTGAGCGACGAGGCGTGAGGGCGCGACAGACGCGCGAAGGCCCCCTTGCCCATGGCAAGGGGGCCTTCGCGTTCACGATGGGAAGAAGGGTCAATACCACACCGCCTGGACCTCGTCGCTGAGGACCCAGCCCTTCACGGTCTTGGTCTGGCTCAGGCTCGCGTAGACCCGGATCCACCAGTTCCCGTCCTTGTCGCGCTTGAAATCGCCGGTGGCGCGGTTCTCGTCGCCGCTGCTGATCTGCGTGAGGACGTCGTACTTCGTGCCGGGCTTGCTGCGCACGCTCACGGTCTGCGCCGTCGCCTTCATGAACAGGTCGTTGTTTTTCATCCGCTTCTTGACCTGCTTCACGATCAGCTTGTCCACCTTGCCCTGCTTCATGCGGCACGCCGCCCACGGGCCGTAGATCTTGTTCCCGTCGAGCACGGTGTAGGCGCGCACGCGGAAGTCCACGGTGCCGTAGGCCTTCAGCTTGATCTCCGCAAAGGTCTGGTCGGTCGTGGCGAAGGTGTAGTCCTCCTTGGCGCTCAGCCTGCTCTGGTTCAGGTTGTAGCAGTACTCGTAGCCGGTCGCCCCGGAGATCTTCTTCCAGGTGTACTTGAGGCTGAACCCGTCCTTGTACACGACCGCGCTCGCGCCCCTGACCTTCGTCCGGATGTTCTTCTTCGAGGCCGCGCCCGCCGTCGCGCAGCACGCGAACAACAGCGTCAGCGCCAGTACCAGCGCAATGATTCTCTTCATGCCCGTCATCCTCCGTGTTTTTCTTGCGCAGATCGCGCTCCATTCCCGCCTATTATACCTGAAAAGCGCGGCGAGCGCAACGCCCGTTTAAGTAAACTTTACGCAAGATGTCCGCACGGGTCCGTCGTGCGCCAATTGTTATCAACTTGTGCGCGGCAGGCCGCAAATCTTTGATCAACCCTTGACAAAATCGGGTGAAAAATCTATAATAGATACAGTAATTTTGACGGTCGCGTTTGCGACACAGGCTTCGAATTACTGGCGGGCGATGTCGTCCGCTGGAAATAAAGGAGGTTTATCCATGAAGAAAGTTCTAGTACTGGTCCTGGCCCTGGCTATGGTGCTCGGCTGTACCGCGGCGTTCGCCGACAAGATCGGCTACACCTGCATGGACGGCACCAACCCCTTCTTCGTCGCGCTGGAAGGCTCCATCCGTGAGATCGTCGAAGCCAACGGCGACGAGCTGATCTCCCTCGACCCCCAGAACAGCAATGAGAAGCAGCTCTCCCAGATCGAGGACCTGATCTCTCAGGGCATCGTGGCGATCTTCGTCAACCCCGCCGACAAGGACGGCATCACCCCCGCGCTGGACAAGCTGCAGGAGGCCGGCATCCCGATGTTCGGCTTCGACACCGAAGTGACCGACATGGACAAGCTGGTCACCTATGCGGGCTCCGATAACTACAACGCCGGCTATGTCTGCGGCGTGGACCTGGTCGAGAAGTGCCCCGACGGCGGCCCGATCATCGTGCTGGATTCCCCGACCATGCAGTCCGTTGTGGACCGCACCGACGGCTTCCTGGCGGCCATCGAGGGCCACGGCTTTGAGGTCGTTTCCCAGATCGACTGCATGGGCAACCAGGAGCAGGGCAACCTGAACGGCACCGACGCCCTGACCGCCCATCCCGACGCCGTCGCCATCTTCGGCGGCAACGACCCGACCGCTCTGGGCGCCGCCGCGGCTGCCGACGCTGCCGGCTCCAGCTGCCTGATCTACGGCGTTGACGGCTCCCCCGACATCAAGGCTCTGATCGCCGAGGGCAAGGTCACCGGCACGGGCGCTCAGTCCCCGATGACCATCGGCAAGACCATCGCCGAGCTGTACTACAAGTGGAAGGCCGGCGAGGAAGTCGAGGATCGCTATCCGATCGAGACCTTCATGATCAACAGCGACAACATCGACGAGTACAACAACGGCGGCTGGCAATAAGCCGAAGCCTGAGTTTTACAGGGTGGTGCCCGCGCAGGCGCGCTTTATATAAAGCGCGCGGCTGAGCCCGCCTGACGCAAAGGGCTTTGTTCTCCAGAGAGGGCAAAGCCCTTTGCTGAATGATAGGCTGCCGCGGCCTTCGCCGTCGGCCGCCGTCCCGGACGGGGGCGGCGATGCGCCGCCCGTCCCGTCTCGCCGCGAGGGCGGACGCCGGATCGGCGCCCCTGCCACAGCCCCATTTCCCATTCCCATTGCAAGAAACGGTGGTGAAAGCTTGTGAGCAATTACCTGCTCGAAATGAAACACATCAGTAAGGCCTTCCCCGGCGTGCAGGCGCTCTCCAACGTGGACTTCCAGCTGCTGCCCGGCGAGATCCATGCGCTGCTGGGCGAGAACGGCGCGGGCAAATCCACGCTGATCAAGGTGCTCGGCGGCATCTACATCGCCGAGGAGGGCGAGATCCTCATCGACGGCAAGACGGTGGAGATCCACGACGTCAACGCCGCGCGGGAGAGCGGCATCTCCATCATCCACCAGGAGCTGGTGCAGGTGCCCCACATGACCGTTGCGGAAAACATCTTCCTCGGCCGCGAGGTGATGGGCAAGTTCGGCGTGGACACCCGCAAGATGATCGCCGAGGCCCAGAAGATGCTGGATCACTTTGACCTGGGCATCGACGCCTCCGCCGAAGTCTACGACCTGTCCATCGCCCAGCAGCAGATGGTGGAGATCGTCAAGGCCATCTCCTTCAACTGCCGCATACTGGTCATGGACGAGCCGACCTCCTCCATCTCCGATCGCGAGGTGGCGCAGCTGTTTGAGATCATGCGCAACCTGGCCGGCCAGGGCGTCGGCATCATCTACATCAGCCACAAGATGAGCGAGCTGTACGAGGTGTGCGACCGCGTGACGGTATTGCGCGACGGCACCTACGTGGGCACCTGCGAGGTGGCCACCACGCCCAGGGACCAGCTGATCGCGATGATGGTCGGCCGCGAGCTGGACAAGTACTACACGCGCGACCATGTGAAGGACACCGAGGTGGTGTTCAAGTGCGAGCACATCGACGACGGCAAGAAGCACCACAAGCGCGTCAACGACGTGTCCTTTGAGGTGCACAAGGGCGAGATCGTGGGCTTCGCGGGCCTGGTGGGCGCGGGCCGCAGCGAGACCATGCAGTGCATCTTCGGCCTGACGCACGGCTCCACCGGCACCGTGACGCTCAACGGCCAGACGCTTCGCATCCGCAACGCGGTGGACGCGATGAAGTACGGCATCTCGCTGGTGCCGGAGAACCGCAAGGTGGAGGGTCTGTACCACATACAGTCCGTCAGCTTCAACTCCACGATCGAGGTCCTGCACGAGTTCATCAAGGCGCTGCGCGTAAACGAAAAGCGGGAGCGCGAGATCACGCAGGAGTTCATCGACAAGATGAACACCAAGACGCCCTCCCACGAGCAGGCCGTCACGAACCTCTCCGGCGGCAACCAGCAGAAGGTCATGATCGGCCGCTGGCTGGCAACGAAGCCGACCATACTGATCCTGGACGAGCCCACGCGCGGCGTGGATGTCGGCGCGAAGGCCGAGATCTACGAGATCATGAACGAGCTGACCAAGCAGGGCATGTCCATCATCATGATCTCCTCGGAGTTGCCGGAGATCATCAACATGGCAGACCGGGTGTACGTCATGTGCGACGGCAGCATCACCGGCTGTATCGACTATGAAGACGTCAGTCAGGAAGCGATCATGAAGCTCGCCACCCTGGAGACGGTTGGGAGGGCAAACAAATGACCAAGGTAAAACGCTATTTCAAGGATAATCTGGGCATCATAGCGGCACTGGCTGTCATGATCCTCTTCCTCTACGTTTTTCCCCGCACGCACACCACGTTCCTGACCAAGACCAACATCTTCAACGTGCTGCGCCAGAGCTCCACAAACCTGATGCTGGCCTGCGGCATGACGATGGTCATCATCCTCGGCGGCATTGACCTGTCCGTCGGCTCCATCATCGCCATGTCCGGCGTGCTGGGCGCGGCGGCGGTGGTGTGGCACGGCATGCCGGAGATCGTCGGCATACTGATCGCCATCCTCTCCGGCGTCATCTTCGGCCTTCTGAACGGCCTGGTGATCGCCAAGACGAAGATCCCGCCGTTCATCGTCACGCTGGCCTCGATGAACATCGCCAAGGGCATCGCCTACGTCTACTCCGAGGGCAAGCCCATCCGCTGCATGACCGACGCCTGGAAGTTCCTGGGCGCGGGCTACGTGGCAGGCATCCCCACGCCGGTGATCACGATGACCCTCGTGTTCATCGCGGCGGTGCTGTTTTTGAACCGCACGCGCATCGGCCGCCACATCTACGCCGTGGGCGGCAACGACACCGCCGCCAAGTTCTCCGGCATCAACACGGCGAAGGTCAAGTTCGTGGTGTTCGCGTTCAGCGGCCTGATGGCCGGCCTGGCGGGCATCACGATCGCCTCCCGCCTGTACTCCGGTACCTGCACCTCCGGCGACGGCGCGGAGATGGACGCCATCGCCGCAGTCGTGGTCGGCGGCACGTCCATGTCCGGCGGCTCGGGCAAGCTGGGCGGCA
>CACYET010000048.1 GCA_902773515.1 uncultured Eubacteriales bacterium
AGCTGCTTCAACTGGCGCATATTCAGCTTTTTCAGGTCCGACGGCTCATGTATCTGCTCGATCAGCATCTGTCGTTTCTTCTCCGGTGCTTATTTGGTGCGGTCGACCATGGCGTCGACCAGTTCTCTAAAGAACGCGCCGCGCTCGCCGTAGGGCGCGATGGCCTCCACGGCCTCGCGGTGCAGGCGCTCCACCAGCTTCTTCGCGCCCTCCAGCCCGTAGGCGGACACGCACGTCAGCTTGCCGCTCTCGGCGTCCTTGCCGAGCGTCTTGCCCATGTCGGCGGCGGTGCCGGTCACGTCCAGCAGGTCGTCCGTGGCCTGGAACAGCAGGCCGAACGCGCGCCCGTAGGCGGTCAGCGCCGCGATATCGCTCTCCCCCGTGCCGCACAGCCGCGCCGCGGCGCGCAGCGGATAGATGAACATGCAGGCGGTCTTGCCGTACTGGATGTACTCGAGCGCGGACGTATCCGCCAGCTTTGCCTTCTCGCAGTACAGGTCCATCACCTGCCCGCCGATCATGCCCGTCACGCCCGCGCCCGTGGCGATCTCACGGATGGCCAGCAGGTAGTCGAGGGCCCTTTCGGGATGCGCGCACGCGCAGGCCAGCATCGTCTCAAACGCGCCGTTCAGCAGCCCGTCGCCCGCGAGGATCGCCTGGCCGACGCCAAACACGACGTGGTTCGTGGGGCGGCCCCGGCGCATCGTGTCGTCGTCCATGCCGGGCAGGTCGTCGTGGATCAGTGAATAGGTGTGGATCATCTCCACCGCGCAGGCGATGTCCAGCGCCGCGTCCGCGTCGCCGCCGAGCATCTCCACCGCCGCCAGCAGCATGCTGGGGCGCAGGCGCTTGCCGCCCGCCTCCAGGCTGTAGCGCATGGAGCGGCTCAGCAGCCACGGCATTTCGCCGATCTCATAGCGATTTTCGGCGATGACGGCCGGGATCTGGGCGAGCCTGCGGTTCACGTGATCGGCGTAGTCGTTCAGCCGGTTCATGCTTCCTCCTTCGCGGGGAGCTCCGCCTCGCCGGATTCGGTGAGCACGCGGATGCGCTTGTCGCTCTCGTCCAGCAGCGCGTTCAGGCTGTCCCGCAGGGCGACGGCGCGCTCGTAGGCCTTGAAGCTGTCCTCCAGAGGCAGCTGCCCGGATTCCAGCGATCGCACGAGCTCCTCCAATTCCTGCATGCCCGCTTCAAACGTGATCTTCTTCTTCATGCTCTTCTTTCCTTGTACGGATGTCGTTGACCGTCGCGCTCGCCATACCGTCCGCGAAGCGGATGCACAGCGGGGCGTCGGCGTCCAACGCCGCGGCGCGTTCAACGATTCTTTCATGTTGGCGCACAATGGCATAGCCGCGCTCCAGCACGGCGTCCGGATTAAGCGCCCGCAGCGACGCGCCGACGGCGTCCAGTCGGCTCCTCTGGCGGGCGATCACCTGCGGCATGGCGGCGGACAGGCGCCGCGACAGCTGCTCCAGCGGAGCACGCCGGGGCTCGGTGACGACCTGCGCGGGCCGTGCCAGCGCCGACGAGTGCGTCAGCTTTTCCAGCTGCAAGCGCCGCACGCGCTGCCCACTCTGCAATGCCCCCGCCAGCCGCCTGAGCACGGCGTTCAGATCGCCCTTCAGCGCGGCGAGCTCCGGCACCGCCAGCTCGGCGGCGGCGGAGGGCGTCGGTGCGCGCAGGTCCGCGACGAAATCCGCGATGGTGAAGTCGATCTCGTGCCCCACGCAGCTGATTACCGGGATGCGCGACGCGGCGATGGTGCGGGCCACGATCTCCTCGTTGAAGGCCCACAGGTCCTCGATGGAGCCGCCGCCGCGGCCCACCAGGATCACGTCGCTCTCACCGTTGGCGTTCAGGCGCTCGATGGCGCGGACGATCTCCTGCGCCGCGCCCTGTCCCTGCACCGCGCAGGGGGCGATCAGTATGCCCACGTTCGGGTTGCGCCGCCGCGCCACCTGGATGATGTCGCGGATGGCCGCGCCGGTCTGGGACGTGGCGACGCCGATCACGCGCGGCATCTGCGGGATCTCTTTCTTTCTGGCCGGGTCGAAGAGGCCCTCCGCCAGCAGCTTTTGCTTCAGCTTTTCAAACCGGGCATACAGGTCGCCCTGCCCGGCCTTTTTCATGCCGTTGACGTAGAGCTGAAAGCTGCCGTCGCGCGGGAAGATCGACGCCGACGCGCGCACCGTCACGCGCATGCCGTCCGCAGGCTCGAAGTCGAGGCCGACCGCGCTCTGGCGGAACATCACGCACTGCACCCGTGCGGCCTCGTCCTTTAAAGAGAAGTAGCGGTGGCCGCTGTAGTGGTGCTTGTAGCCGGAGATCTCGCCGGTGACCTCCAGCCCGCGCAGCAGCGGGTCCGCGGCCAGCAGCTTTCGGGCGTACTCGTTCAGCTCCGACACGCTCAACGGCGCGCTGTCCGGCTGCCACACGGCTAGGCCTCCCCGCCCTCGCGCTCGTCCTCCATGGTGCGGGCCAGGTTGCCCAGCACGCCGTTGACGAACGCTCCGGCCTTGTCGGTGGAATACTGGTTCGCCAGCTCCACGGCCTCGTTGATGACGACGCTCGCCGGGGTCTCGTTAAGCGTCAGCTCGTACACCGCCAGGCGCAGGATCGCGAGGTCGACGCGCGTGAGGCGCTCGATCGTCCAGCCGCGCAAAAACGGAGAAAGGCGCGCGTCGATCGCGTCCGCGCTTTCGATCGTGCCGGAGGCCATGCGGTTCATGAAGTCCGCCTCGCGCTCGTTGGGCTTGACCTCCAGCAGGTTCAGGCGGGTCTCTTCGCCGCCGTCGCCGCCCATCTCCCATTCGTAGATCAGCTTCATCGCCTGGGCGCGGGCCATCGTTCTATCCATTCGCTCAACCAACTTTCATCCTTGAAATAAACGCAAGTATTGCGGTGGCGCGATGACCACGCCGCCGCAATAGGATTGGCTTGCTATGCTATGCGCTCAGACCTCATCGTCGTCCGACAGGTCTTCTTCGACGTCGGGATCGGCGCTTTCAGCCTGAGAGGCCTCCGCCGCCTTCATCGCGGCCAGGTCCTTGGCAAACTGGGATTCATAGGGCGCGTCCAGATCAAAGGCCGGGGCGGGCTCCTCCCGGGGCTCCGGCTCGGGCTCGGGCTTGTACTCGGGCGCGACAAACACGGCCGGATGCGGCTCGGGAGCCTCGTAGGTCTCGGGCTCCTCCTCTACCTCCGGTTCGGGCTCGCTCTGAGGCGCGGCATAGCCCGTGTTCGCCACGGTCTGCGCCGGGGACGCGATCGGCAGCGGCTCCTGCCCCTTCTTGCGGAGCAGGCGCTTCGGGGCTGTACCCTGGCCGGTGACGGCGTTGATGTTGATGGACACCGAGCGCACGGCCACGCCGCAATTCGTCTCCACGAACTGGCGGATGGCCCGCTGCATGTTCATCGTGATGGTGGGCACGTGGCTGCCGTTCACGATGGAGGCCTTCACGTGGATGCCGATGGCGTCGTCCAGGTTTTCGATGCCGATCTTCATGTCCGTCAGGCCGTCGATACTGCCCACGGACTGGCGCACCATCTGCTCGATGGCGGAAATTGCGATGCGCACCTTGCCGCTGTCGCTGGAGTCCACGGTGATGAAGCCGCGCTCCGAGCGCTTCTTGCGCTTGAAGATCACGATGACCTGCGCGATCGCCAGCGCCGCGTAGACCGCCAGGATCGCGATGCCGATCACCTTGACGTACGTCATGCCCACGGCGTCCGCGAGGCGGTTGTAGTACTGCATCAGCAGATCCGGCGCGATGACGTACACGGCAAAGGCCGCGACGAGCAGCAGGGAGATCAGCCAGTGCACGAACATCAATATTCGCTTGCCAACGCTCAATTTCATATCAATCACCATTTCCTGTTGGAAATCTTATGTGGATCAGCCCCGGGCGTAGTCGGCCTCGCCCAGGTCTTCGTCCTCTTCGTCCTCTTCCTCGTCTTCGTCGTCCTCGTCTTCAAGGTCGAGATCGTCCTCCTCGTCCAGGTCGTCGAGCGATTCCTCTTCTTCCTCGTCGAAGGGCGCCTCGTCGTCGGTCACGACCTCCTTGACCTCGATCACGGTGTCGTCCCCGCTTCCGGCGGCGGACTCAGCCTCGGCCTCCTCCGTCTCCTCCAGCATGCGGCGGTGCTGCTCGTCCAGCTCGGCGTTGGCGCGCTGCTCGCGCTCAAAGCTTATGCCGGTCACATGCACGTCCACGTTGCGCACGTCCAGGCCGCTCATCGTCTCGATGGCCTTCTTGACGTTCTCCTGGATGTTGCGTGCCACGTCCGGCACGGGAGAGCCGTAGTCCACCGTGATCGTGACGTCCACGGACACGCGGTTGTCCTCCAGGTCTATGCGCACGCCCTTGGTGAGGTTGCGGTTGCTCTTTCGGGAAAACATATCGGCAAGCCCGGCGGAGGGCGAGATCATGCTGGCGACGCCATCCACTTCGGTCGCCGCGAGACCCGCGATCGTGGCCACCACTTCCGTGGCGAAGGAAACCGTGCCGTTGGGGTTCTCGTTCAGCTTCACATCGGAACGATTGTTCTCGCTCATGGTGCATACCTCCTTATACAGAATCTATTATAGCAGAAAAGACGCGATTGCGCAAACACTTTCCGTTATTTTACCGGAATGATTTTCACATTTCCGCCCGTCAGGCCTGTCTGGCGCATCACGAGGTCCAAAATGACCGCGGATTCGCGCTGCGTGACGGCCTCGCGGCGCAGCAGGACGTTCGCCGAGCGCTCCCCCACGCTCACCAGCGCGCCCTCGAAGCCGCGCCCCTGCAAGAGCCCCTCCAGCGTCACTTCCGCGTCCTGCCTTTCCATCAGGCTCAAAAGCTGCGCCTGCGCCCGGGCGACGGTCTGCGCGTCGCTTTTGTCGGAGTAGATGATGTCGTTGAGCTGCGCGACCTGCCGCGCACGCAATTGATCGCGCTCCAGCCGGAACTGGTCCAGCGGGTCGACGGCGGCGAGCGATGCCGGCGCGGCCGCCTCCACGCCCTTGCCAATGCCCTTCAGCGTCCACGCGCGCGCGATCAGGGCGTCCGCCGCCAGCAGCGCGACCAGCGCCGCGGCGAGCGCCGCCCACTTTACAGTCTTCTTCATTGCCAGCCTCCAAAGCGTCCGTCCCTGCCGATGATCTCCACCTTCGACAAATCCACCTCCAGGAGCGTCGCCACGGCGCCCTGCAGGCTCAGGTAGGTCGAAAC
Source organism: uncultured Eubacteriales bacterium (assembly GCA_902773515.1). GTDB lineage: Bacteria > Bacillota > Clostridia > Christensenellales > Aristaeellaceae > UBA2862. Next base: position 5,214 of record CACYET010000048.1, read on the forward strand.
GTCCTCCAGGTCCTTTGCGACGATCAGCGCGCCGGTGACGTTGCCCTCGCCGTCCTGCGTCACCATGGCCTGTACCTCGCCCGCGCCGTCGACGCCGGAGAGGATGCGCTCCAGCCGCGCCTCCAGCTCCGTCTTTTGAGAAGCCTCGCGGCAACCGACGCCGTGGAGCAGCGCCAGCGCGATCAGCGCCGCGACCGCCAGCGCGACCAGCAGTTCGATGCCCCGCGCGCCCCGCAGGCGCTCCCACAGACCGTTCGGCATGGCTGTTCGTTCCTCGGTTTCTTTCATTAAAAAGGCTATCCGCCGAGCAGCCGCGCGACGAGCCGCAGCGCCCGCACCGCCACCGCCAGCGCGCACAGCGCGCGAAATGCCGACGAGGAGCGTCCCTTTTGAACGAGCAAGTCCATACCCGCGGCCACGACGCTGATCGCGAACAGGCTTCGCGCGGCGTCGTACAGGTTTTCAACGGCCATCCTCCCGCCCCCTCATCCCATCCAAGCCAGCGACGCCCCCAGGCAGAGCGCGCCCAGCGTCGCGGCTCCCGCGCACAGCGCCAGCAGCATCGACGCGACATCTGCAAAGCGGCCCGTCACGCGCGCGAGGCCGGGGTCGCAGAGCGGCTCCAGCACGGCGGCGGCCATCTTGAGCGAAACCACGCAGAGCGCCAGGCGCATCAGCGGAACGGCGCACACGCTCAGCGCCGCCATCAGCCCCGCCGCGCCGAGCGCACGTCGCACGGCCAACGCGCTGGCCATCAGCGCGCCCGCCGAATCCGATATCTCCCCGCCGACGAACGGCAGCGCCGAGCGGATCACGCGGCGCAACGCCTGGGACACGGCGGCGTCCTGGCCGCCGACCAGCAATCCCTGGATCGTCAGAAGGCCGACGAAGCCCGCCATCAACAGGCGCACACCCCAGCCGACGCCGCGCCTGATCAGTGCGAACAGGCGGTTCAGCTGGAATTGCTCGGAAAGGTCCGCACAGGCGGCGACCGCCGCCGCGACGCCACAGAGCGGAAGCCCAACGCCGCGCAGGATGTCTGCGATCAGCTTCGCGCACAGCGCCGCCGACGGCGTCAGGATCGCCGAACTGCCGGGGGCGCCCGCGAGCGCCAGCGCCGAGGCCAGCACCGGCGCAGCCGCGTCTACAAGGGAGGCCGATGCCGTCAGCGCGGCGTCCGCGATCTGGCTGGCATGCGCGAATCGCTCCATCAGAACCGCCGCGCAGCCGAGGCGGCACAGAAGCGTCACCGCTCCGCCGCCCTCCGACGCCCCCAGCAGCGCCCGCAGCATAAGTCCCACGAGCGCCGGAGCGGCCAGCGTCGAGAGGACGTCCGTCAGGCCCGTCCTCAGCTTGCCCAGGAAGCGGCCGATCCAATTCGAAACCGACAGATCTTCGATGGAAATAGCGCCGGAGAGCAGCTTGTCCAAAAATTCGCGCACGTCCGCGCCGCCGAGCGCCACGGACTGCTCCGTCAGCGCGTCGAGCCCGGGGATATCCGCCATGGAGAGGCTCGCTTGCGCGTAGACCCCCCAGTGCATCAGAAGCAGCGCGAGCAGCGCCGTCACGAGAGCGCGCCACGCAGCATGTCCGCGAGCCGGGCGAGCATCGGCCCGCACAGCCCGAGCATCGCCACCCGCGCAGCCAGCGCCACGCGCCCCGCCAGCGCCGTCTCGCCCGCGTCGGCGCAGAGCTGCCCGCCCAGCTCCGCCACGACGGCGATGCCCGCGCCCTTGAGGATCGTCGCCGTCAGGTCGCCGTCGGAGCCCATCAGCGCGCGGAACACGTCCAGCCAGCTTCCGGCCTGCCGTATCTCGCCCCAGAGCAGCGTCAATACCGCCAGCCCCGCCGCCAGCGACAGCGCCGTGGCCATCTCCGGGCGTTGCAGGCGCAGGGCGGAGCAGATCATCGCCACCGCCACGCACAGCGCCGCCACCTTCAGGATCATATCGCGCCCTCCCCATCACAGCGAAAACAGGCTTCGGACGCTGATAAAGAAGTCGGAGATCTGGTTCACCACCATCAGAAGCACGATCAAAAGCCCGGAGAGCGTCGCCAGCATGGCGATGTCGTCCCGGCCCGCTCGCGTGAGCAGCTGGGCGATCACCGTCACGATCACGCCGATCCCGGCGATTCGAAATATGAAATCCACTTCCATGCCGTTTCCCTCATATCACGATCAGCGCCAGCATCAGCCCGATCAGAAGGCCGAGCGTGCCGTACAGCTTTTCGCTCTCGCGCAACTTGTCGCGCGCCAGCCTGTGCTGACCCTCCAGCGCCTCCGCGACGCCGGAAAGCAGCAGATCCTGCTCCTCGCGCCCACTCTGGCCGAGGCCTGAAAACATCCTGTCGAGCGCTTCCCTGTCCGCCTGGGTCAGGCTGTCGAGGATGCCGCCGCGCTTCGTCGCCCTCTTTTCCACGCGCTCCCAGGCGGCCTCGGCGCTGAAGCCGCCCTCCATGGCCCGCGCGACCATCGAAAACAGCTCGCAGTCCGCGTGCTCCAGCGCGACGGGCACCGGCTCAAACATGCTGGTCATGTGCACGCGCAGGCGGCGCGTCGCCTCGGACAACACGCGAAGTGCCTCCGCGCGACGCTTCGCGCCGTCGGAGAGCGTCCTGCCGCCCAGCGCGCCGCAGAGCACCACGAAGAGCGCGAGGGCTACGCGTATTTCCACCGGGCATCCCCTCCTCCGTCCAGCGCGCGAACCTCCAGGATGACTCCGGGCCTCGGCCCCAGCAGCACGATCTGCCGGATCGCGCCGCCCAGGATCGCCTCGCGAAGCGCGGGCCTCATAAGCGCCGTCTCGACGCTCTCCCCGTGCGCCGACGCGACCACGGCCACGCCGCACCGGGCGGCGTCGGCCAGCGCCCGCGCATCGCCCTCGCCGCCGATCTCGTCCGCGACGATCACCTCCGGGGCCATCGAGCGGATCAGCGCCGGAATGGCCAGCGTGCGCGGGCAGCCGTCCATCACGTCCGTGCGCGATCCGACGTCCAGCGTCGGGATGCCCGAGGCACACGCCGCGAGCTCGTGGCGCTCGTCCGAGACGCCCACGCGGTATCCCGCTTCGGAAAGCTGGCGCGCGATGTCCCTCAGCAGCGTGGTCTTGCCCATGCCGGGGCGGGACAGGATCAGCGTCGAGCGCAGGCCGTCCGGGGCGTCGATGCTGTCCATGATCGCGTCCGCGCAGCCCGGCACCGGGCGCGCGACGCGCACGCACACGGATCCGACGTCGGTCAGCCGCCACGCATCCCCGTCCCGTGCGAAGCGGCCGCACACGCCCACGCGGCAGCCGTCGTTCATCGTGAAGAAGCCTTGGCTGAGCTCCGCCTCGCGGGCGTAGAAGCTGTAGTCCATCAGCGCCGAGACGATCCCGCGCAGCCTGCCAGCGTCCAGCGCTTCGCCCGCGAGCGCCTCTCCATTTGGCCACGACAGCTGAACGGGGCGGTTTGCGCGCAGGCCGACCTGCGTCAGCTGCCCGCAGCGGGCATTGATCTCGCGCGCGACCTCGGCGGGCAGCAGCGCCGCGAGCCTGTCCAGGGTCCCCATGGCGACGCCTCCCCTCGCCTGATAATCCTATGGCGCGGGCGGCGCGTCCATGCCCCGGGGCGGCAAATTTTCCCTGCAGGCATCGCGCCGGTTCCAATTGACATTTCCAGCCAGTTGTGTCACAATAGGATCATAAGATTTATTCGTGTTTTTTCAAAAATGCGGAACCTGTGTGAAACTTATCGCGTCTAAGAGGATACCAACGATAGGAGGGTATAGTTATGAAAAGAACAGGCGTGCTTCTCCTGATGCTCGCGCTGTGCCTCCTGGCGACGGCCTTCGCCTCGGCCCAGGCCGGACCCGTGGGACACAGCGGCGCCATTTCCGCCTACGTGGACGGAAGCGGCAACCTCTACCTGACCGGACGTGCCGATGCCATCAACAAGGCCCGCGCCGACGCCGTCCTCTCCGCGGACGCCTACCGCGTCGTGTTCCTCGGCGAGGGCGAGGCCGACGGCGTCAGCGACCTTTACATGATCGACATGGCCTCGTTCAACGAGACCCTGCTGGCCAAGGGCGTCCACACGGCGATCCTCGGCGACGATGACGCCGCCTACTACGTGACCGCCGCCGAGCGCACGCAGCTGATGCGCGTGGACCTGAACACGCGGGCGGCGGCGCTGGCCTACACCGCCGCGGAGCCCATCGACCGGCTGTACCTGTCGGCAGAGGGCCTCGTGATCCAGCTGGTGGACCAGGCCGGTTCGCTGCTGTACGTCAGGGAGACCGGCCTGTTCGAGCCCTACGCCTCCCAGCTGCCGCGGAGCAGCCTGCTGACGGACAGCTACGAGGTGTACCTGACCGACGAGGGCGACCTCTACTTCCGCAACGGCTTCAACTTCGGCTCGGAATTCCTGGACGGCGACGTGCTGGCCTACGCCCGGCTGAACGACATGATCTACTACCTCTCCCACGCCGGAAGCGCCGTGCGGCTGATGGAGTACGATCCTGCCGCGATGAGCACCGACGTGGTGCTGACGCCGGAGATGCCCATGGAGAACCAGCTGACCGCCAGCGCGGGCAAGCTGTTCATGCTGGGCAAGGACAACACCGTCTACACCGTGGATACCCAAAAAGGCACCCTCTCCGAATACAAGCGCTATACCGACTTCGGCGGCTATGGCATTCCCGCGGGCTTTGACGTGTCCGGCCTACAGATCGAGGGCATGAGCGGCCAGCTGAACGTCTACGCCCGCCTGGAGGAAAAGAGCGCCAAGCCGGACTTCTCCTTCATCGAATTCGATACCGAGACCGAGGTCGCCGAACCGGTGCTTCGGCTGATCGACAAGTACCCCATCTCCGGCGAGAAGACCGCGTGGGACGAGCTCAAGCCCGTCGAGCAGTACACGACCCTGGCCCGCGGCAGCCGCGGCGATGCCGTGCGCGCCATCCAGCAGCCGTTGTACGACCTGGGCTACTACGACTACTACGTGGACGGCATCTTCGGCCCACGCACCCATAACGCCGTACAGATGCTGCAGGACGACCTGGGCCTGACCGTGAACGGCGTGGCCGACGCCGATCTGCAGCGCACGATCCTCTCCGGCACGCTGAAGCCCTACGATCCCTATAAGGAGCTGGCCCGCCGCGATCGCGGCATGCGGGTCACGCGGATGCAGGAGCGCCTGCGCGAGCTGGGCTACCTGGCCGACGCCGCGGACGGCATCTTCGGCCCCCGCACGCAGAAGGCCGTGCAGCTGTTCCAGAAGGAGA
>CACYET010000049.1 GCA_902773515.1 uncultured Eubacteriales bacterium
AGCGCTGCCGTCGGCTCGTCAAGAATTACAATCGGTGAATCCTTATATAATGCTCTGGCAAGCGCCAGCTTCTGCGCTTCGCCGCCGAACGCTCGGACGGGCTGGTCATTGCCGGCGCCGGCGCGGGGGAATTCAGCGAAGCGTGGATCGACATCATCAACGGGCTGTCCATCCCCGTCGTCATCAGCTCCCGAATCGATGACGGTGTGATCACCAAGGACAACCTGCTCTGTGGCAATACCGTGGCCGCGAACAACCTCTCTCCGCAGAAGGCGGCCATCCTCCTGCGCCTGGCCCTGACCGGGGACGCCGGCCAGGAAACCCTGGAAAAACTGTTCCTGCAATACTGATGCGGCTTGTGAAAGCCCCACCGGCTCCGCCAAAAAGACCGACCCCCGCAAGGGGGGTCGGTCTTTTTGGCGGAGGCGGTGGGATTCGAACCCACGAGGGCTTTCACCCTACCTGATTTCGAGTCAGGGCCGTTATGACCACTTCGATACACCTCCACGGCGGATACCATTATACCCCACGGGGGGCGGAAATGTCAAGGCGCGGGGCGGGGAAGGGCGGCATGTTTCGGAAAAATAACAGCGCGGGGAACGGCAAGGGGGTCGTGGGCGGGCGGCGCAACGCCGCCCCTACAACTGTATTGCCGCTGGTTATTTCCCTTCTCAAAGATAGCCTCGGATATCTGCGCTCATGGCGAAGGGGGCCGTCAGGGCTTGAAGTAGCCCTCCGCCACCTCGATGGCGCGGCCCACGGTGCTCAGGTCGAGGGGCTTGAAGTCCCAGACGAGGTTGGCGTCGCCGCGGCGGCGCTGGGTCTTCAGCAGCGGGTTCTTGGCAAGGTTGACCTCCAGCCAGCCGTTGCGGCCCGCCACGAAGGGCATGCACACCTCGCTGCCGTCCTGGCGGCGGACGCGGTATTCCACGCCCGTCTGGGCCTTCTTGCCGAAGCCGAATATGCCGCCCATGCCCTCGGCCTTCACGCGGACCTCCTGCCGGGTGTAGTCCAGCGCGTCGAAGCGCTCCACGGCGAAGTCGGCGTCGGAGCCGAAGTCGGGCGAGACGATCAGCCAGGCCTGGTTCTGGAAGCGGGCCAGCGCCACGAAGCCGCCCATCTGCGTCTGGCAGAACAGCATCCGCTCGGGGGCGAAGCCCTCCCGGGCCAACCGCTGGGCCAGGGCCACGCGCCGGTCCTCCAGCTTCTTCAGGTTTGCCTTGCGCTCCATCTCTTCGGGGCTGTTGAAGATTCCCATTTGCACGCCTCCGTTCGATCGTTTTCTGTGCTGGGACCACTATAGCACAGCCCCCGCCCCGTGTCAATTCGGGGCGGGCTGATATTTCATATTTGTTTCGAACATATTACAGACATAATTCAGACCTATTTTTTTTGAATTTCATTTTGGCAGGAGAAGGGAAGGAGGCGTCGAATTTTATACCGACGGGCGATAGCTATGCCCATCTGAAATCGATTGAAATACGCGGCCGGAAAACACGGTCCGGGACCCTGAGGAGTAATAGAGCGATGAACGGAAACACAAGAGCGATGAAGAGACTGACCGCCGCGCTTCTGGCGCTGCTTCTGCTGCTGCCATGCGCCGCGCCGGCGCTGGCCGAGACCTTCTACGCCGTGGTCACCGCCGATGCGATGGCGGTGTATCAGGAGGCGTCGCTGTCGAACGCCGTGGGCAGCCTGCCGAAGAACTCCGTGGTGCAGATCACCGGCTTCAACACCTCCGTCGCGAAGATCTCCTACAACGGAAGCGCCGCCTACGCGAAGGTCTCCGACATGAAGCGCGTGGACGAATCCGCCGTGAAGGCCGTGATGAACGAGGCCGCGCCCGTGTACAAGGAGCCGCAGGAGAGCGCCAAGAGCGTCCTGGCCCCGAAGGGCACGAAGGTCAATCTGCTGGCCCGCTCCGGCGAGTGGGCGATGGTCGAGAGGAACGGCTACATCGGCTACGTGAAGGGCGCGTTCGTCACCGAGGTGGACGACGCTACGGACGCCGCCGCCGTCACGGCCGCCGCGAGCACCACGAGCAACGGCATCACCGTGCGCACGTTCGACGCGGTGACGCTTGAAAAGACGAAGGTCTACAAGACGGCCGACGCCAAGGGCAGGCTGCTGGGCACACTGAAGGCCGGGACACAGGTGACCGTGAAGGCCACCAGCAGCGACGGCTGGGCGTGCGTCGAGTACAAGGGCAAGTACGGCTTCTGCAAGCTGATCAGCCTGCGCGAGGGCGCCGTCCCCGCGACGCCGCTGCCCGAGGCCACGCAGGCCGCGCAGACCGGCAAGAGCGCGGTGGTCTCCAGCAAGACCCTGGCCGTGTACAAGGAGGCCAGCAAGAAGTCCAAGAAGCTGGGCACCCTGAAGAAGGGCCAGATCGTGACCGTGCTGAACACGCAGGACGGCTGGGCCTACATAGAACTGAGCGGCCAGTACGGCTACTGCGCCGCCAAGGGCGTGGCCGTCGACGAGAGCGGCGTGCCCTCCGGCTTCAAGCAGACCGACGCGGAAGCCACCGTCATCAGCGCCGAGGCCCGCGTCTACGCCTCGCCCAGCGCCGACGCCGAGAGCGCCGCGATCAAGCTGGGCACGCAGGTGCAGGTGAAGGCCTACAGCGACAGCTGGGCCTGGATCACGCAGTCGGGCCGCTACGGCTTCATCCCGGTCAAGCTCCTGAGCAAGGCGACCTACGCCGCCATCGACGGCGACGGCACCGCGCTGCAGACGCTCTTGAAGGCGCTGCTCGTGGGCGGCTACTACGACGCCGTGCCCTCCACCAGCTACAACGCCGCCGCCATCGCCGCCATCAAGCGCTTCCAGAGCGCCTGCGGCCTGGAGGAGACCGGCGTGGCCGACCAGTCGCTGCAGCGCGTCCTCTACAGCGGATACGCCCCCGTGAGCGAGCTCTTGTACAAGGCCCTCTCCAGCGGCGACAAGGGCGACAGCGTCAGCCGCGTGCAGGCGCGCCTCTACGCGCTGGGCTACCTGACCAAGACCGGCAGCCTGGACGGCGAGTACGGCGCGACCACCGTCAGCGCGATCAAGCTGTTCCAGACCGCCAACGGCCTCACCGCCACCGGCACGGCGGACACCGCCACGCTGAAGGCGCTCTACGCCATCGAGGCCAAGGGCCTGCCCTCCGGCACGAAGGCCGCCGACGCGGGCAGCGGCTCGTCCTCCTCCGGCTCGTCCAGCACCTATCTGGACAGCGTGCCCAGCGGCCTGGCCTCCACCACCAGCACCCTGCCCTCGAACGCCTCGTCCGCGGAAAAGCTGGAGTACGCCATCTATCTGGCCCAGAGCAAGCTGGGCAGGCCCTACGTCTACGGCGCGGCCGGCCCGGAAAAGTTCGACTGCTCCGGCCTGACGACCTGGATCTTCAAGGCGGTGGGCGTGTCGCTGAAGCGCAGCGCCTACGCGCAGGGCTATGACGACACCTACACCAAGATCGAGGGCGTGGAGAACCTCAAGCGCGGCGACCTGGTGTTCTTCAACACCATCTCCGACAGCGACCTGTCCGACCACGCCGGCGTCTACATCGGCAGCGGCTACTTCATCCACGCCTCCTCCGGCGGCCACCGCGTGGTGGTCAGCAACATCACCACCGGCTACTACAACCGCGTGTTCAGCTGGGGAAGAAGGGTGCTTTGAGAGTGAGGAGTTCAAAAGCGTCCGGCGCGCATCATGCGCGCCGGACGCTTTTTATACTTCATTCCATCCCCCCGCAACGCCAAAATAACTTGCATTTTGACCGGTGATATGCTATACTCTGTCCGTCTGTGGGTGATGATGGCTGGGTCCCGTGCGGCGTCATGCTGTGAATCTTGTCAGGGCCGGAAGGCAGCAGCAATAAGCGGATGTTGGCGCGCGCCGCGGGAGAGCCTGGCCTGAACCCGCAGGCTTTTTGGTTAATAGAATATAAGAGGAGAGCGATCGGCATGAGAGTCGTCATTCAGGAGAACTACGAGAAGATGTGCAAGTGGGCGGCGGACTACATCGCCGCGAAGATCAACGCGCACAAGGAGGACCGTCCCTTCGTGCTGGGCCTGCCCACGGGCTCCTCGCCCATCGGCGTGTACAAGGAGCTGGTGCGCAAGAACCGGGCCGGCGAGCTCTCGTTCAGCAACGTCGTGACGTTCAACATGGACGAGTACCTGGGCCTGCCGCGCGAGCACGACCAGAGCTACTGGTACTTCATGCACGACAACCTGTTCGACCACCTGACGGACATGAAGCCGGAGAACATCAACATCCTCAACGGCATGACGGACGACCCCGAGGCCGAGTGCGCGGCCTACGAGGCGAAGATCGCCTCCTACGGCGGCATCGACCTGTTCATGGGCGGCATCGGCGTGGACGGCCACCTGGCCTTCAACGAGCCCTTCACCTCGCTGTCCAGCCGCACCGGCGTGCGCGCGCTGACCACCGACACCCGCATCGTGAACAGCCGCTTCTTCGGGAACGACCCCGAGAAGGTGCCGGCCTACGCGCTTTCCGTCGGTATCGGGACCGTCACCGATTCCAAAGAAGTCCTGGTGCTGATCAACGGCCACAACAAGGCCCGCGCGCTGGCGGCCACCGTCGAGGGCGGCGTCAGCCAGAAGTGGACCTGCTCGGCCCTGCAGCTGCATCCGGCGGCCATCATCGCCTGCGACGAGGCGGCCTGCGGCGAGCTGACCGTGGACGCCTACAAGTACTTCCTGGACATCGAAAAGGAGGAGCGGCTGTAATATGGGCAAATATTTCGGCACGGACGGCTTCCGCGGCGAAGCCAACAAGACGCTGACGTTTGAGCACGCGATCAAGATCGGCCGCTTCCTGGGCTGGTACTACGGCGCGCGCCAGGGCAAGAAGTGCAAGGTGGTCATCGGCAAGGACACCCGCCGGTCCTCCTACATGTTTGAGTACGCGCTGTGCACGGGCCTGATGGCCTCCGGCGCGGACGCCTACATCATGCACGTCACCACCACGCCCTCGGTGGCCTACATCACCCGCGTGGACGACTTCGACTGCGGCATCATGATCACCGCGTCCCACAACCCGTTCTACGACAACGGCATCAAGCTCCTCAACGGCGACGGCGAGAAGATGGACGAGGAGACGATCCTGAAGGTGGAGGACTACATCGACGACCGGCTGGAGATCCCGTTCTCCAGCGGCCACGACATCGGCCGGACCGTGGACTACGTCGCGGGCCGCAACCGCTACGTCGGCCACCTGATCTCGATGAGCCGCTACAGCTTCCGCGACGTGCGCGTGGGCCTGGACGTGTCCAACGGCGCGGCCTGGCAGGTCGCCAAGGGCATCTTCGACGCGCTGGGCGCGAAGACCTACGTGATCAACGCCGAGCCCGACGGCTACAACATCAACATGGACTGCGGCTCGACGCACATCGAGCATTTGCAGCAGCTGGTGCGCGACAAGAAGCTGGACGTGGGCTTTGCCTATGACGGCGACGCGGACCGCTGCCTGGCGGTGGACGAGAAGGGCAACGTGATCACCGGCGACCACATCCTCTACATCTACGGCCTGTACATGAAGGAGCGCGGAAAGCTGCTGAACAACACGATCGTGACGACCGTGATGAGCAACTTCGGCCTCTACAAGGCGCTGGACAAGGTGGGCATCAACTACGAAAAGACCAAGGTGGGCGACAAGTACGTCTACGAGAACATGGTCGCCAATGGCCACCGCATCGGCGGCGAGCAGAGCGGCCACATCATCTTCTCGAAGTATGAGACCACCGGCGACGGGATATTGACGAGCCTGAAGCTGATGGAGGTCATGCTGGCGAAGCAGAAGACGATGAGCGAGCTGGCGGCCCCGGTGCAGTTCTACCCGCAGGTTTTGAAGAACGTGCGCGTGAAGAGCAAGCCGGACGCCCAGAACGACCCGGACGTGCAGGCCGCCGTGAAGAAGGTGGCCGACGCGCTGGGCGACGACGGCCGCATCCTGGTGCGCGAGAGCGGCACCGAGCCGGTCATCCGCGTGATGGTCGAGGCCACCAGCGATGAGATCTGCGAGAAGTACGTGGACGAGGTCGTCTGGCAGATCGAAAAGAAGGGGCATTTGGCGTAAATCGCCATTGGAAAACGTATAGGAGACCGGATTGCCACGTCGCTTCGCTCCTCGCAATGACATTCACTGAAACCGTAACGTACAGCGTCATTGCGAGGAGGTCCCATCGGGACCGACGTGGCAATCTGGTCCTTTTCTTTTTACATCGCGCCATACCATTTCCACATTCCCGCCCCGGGATGCATACAGGGATGTCACTTTTCTGTGATACAATGCCCCTGTATGAATATACGATCATCCCGGGAGGAACGGTATGCGAACGAAGCGGATCATCTGCCTGATGCTGCTGGCGGCGCTGATGCTGGCGCTGCCCACGGGCGCGCTGGCGGCGAAGAAGGCGAGCATCAAGTTTCCGGCGAAGCTGGGCCTGATGCTGGAGGGGAGCGACGTGGCGCTGACGCCGAAGCTCAGGCGCATCACGGCCGATGAGCTGACCTGGCAGAGCAGCGACGAGAGCGTGTTGCAGGTCTGGGCCGGAAAGCTGACGGCGCTCCAGCCCGGAAAGGCCGTGGTGACGGCGTCCGGCGGGCGCGCGAAGGCGAAGTGCGGCGTGGTGGTGCTGCCCAGGCAGGTCACCGTCGCCGTGGGCGAGAAGTTCAGCCTGCCGCGGGGCGGCAAGGAAAAGTACGCCGTGCAGGACAAGAAGGTGGCGAAGGTCTCAAAGAGGGGCGTCGTCACCGGCGTCGCCGCCGGGCAGACGCAGCTGATGGTGAAGTACGGCAAGCAGAAGGTGGTGTTGACCGTGACGGTGGGAAACCGGGAGGCGAATCCGTTTGAGGGCGTCGGCGACGCGACGCAGGTCGTGCTGGTGGAGCATTCCGGCGGCAGCAACGCCGTGCTCTCGCTGCACGAGAAGAAGGACGGCGCGTGGCAAAAGCTGTACGAGTGCGCCGCCTACGTGGGCAAGAACGGCGTCGGCAAGGAGAAGGAGGGCGACAAGAAGACCCCCCTGGGCGTGTACAACCTGACCACGCCGTTTGGCATCAAGGACGACCCCGGCGCGGCCATGCCCTACACGAAGGTGACCGAGTATCACTACTGGTGCGGCGACTCCTCCAGCCAGTATTACAACAAGCTGATGGACGAGCGCACCTGCGACCGCAAGCACACCTCCGCCGACGAATACCTGATCGACTACGTGGGCGAGTACAACTACGCCATGTTCATCGACTACAACGCCGCCGGGGTGCCCCACAAGGGCAGCTGCATCTTCCTGCACTGCACCGGCAAGAACAAGTACACCGCCGGCTGCGTGGCCATCCCCGAGGCGGCCATGAAGCAGGTGCTGCAGTGGGCCAGGTCCGGGGTGAAGATCATGATCCGGGAGAAGTAGGGAACGAGGAAGATCCTTCGACTTCGCTAACGCTCCGCTCAGGATGACAGGGCTTGTAAACCTGTCATTCTGAGCGAAGGCGCAGCCGAAGTCGAAGAATCTTTTTTTGATTATGCGAAAGTTAACCATAATTAACTTGACACACAATAGTTAGTTATGATAAACTATATGAAAACAACAGGGGATTGAACCCGCACCGGCGCGCATATAGAACGCTGTGCGGCGGGCGCAGGAATGGAGAGAGGCAACATGACGCTGAGGGATTTGAAGGTGGGGCAGTGCGCCCGCATCGACGCGGTGGGCGGCGAAGGCGCGCTGCGGCAGCATTTTTTGGACATGGGCGTGATCCCCGGCACCGAGGCGATGCTGGTGAAGCTGGCCCCGATGGGCGACCCCATGCAGCTGCGTGTGCGCGGCTACGAGCTGACGCTGCGGCTGGCGGACGCGGAGAAGATCGAAATCACGCCCATCGACCATCTGACCGAGAGCGCCGACGAGGCGGACCGGGGCCGCGAGGCGCCCCATTTGGGCCTGGGCGAGGACGGCAAGTACCACCCCAAGGGCAGCGGCGACCCGCTGGGCAAGGGCGAAAGGCTGACGTTTGCGCTGGTGGGCAACCAGAACAGCGGCAAGACCACGCTGTTCAACCAGCTGACCGGCGCGAACCAGCACGTGGGCAACTTCCCGGGCGTGACGGTGGACCGCAAGGACGGCGCGATCCGCGGCCAGGCGAACACCTCCATCACCGACCTGCCGGGCATCTACTCGATGTCGCCCTACTCCAGCGAGGAGCTCGTGTCGCGCGACTTCGTGCTGAAGTCGAAGCCGAAGGCCATCATCAACATCGTGGACGCCACCAACATCGAGCGCAACCTGTACCTGACGATGCAGATATTGGAGATGGGCATCCCCACGGTGGTGGCGCTGAACATGATGGACGAGGTGACGGGCAACGGCGGCGCGATCGACATCAACGGCATGGAGGCGGCGCTGGGCGTGCCCGTGGTGCCGATCTCGGCGGCGAAAAACGAGGGCGTGGACGAGCTGGTGAAGCACGCGATGCACATCGCGTACTATCAGGAGAAGCCGTTAAGATACGATTTCTGCGACAGCGACGACCACGGCGGCGCGGTGCACCGGTGCATCCACGCGGTGGTGCACCTGATCGAGGACCACGCGAACGCCGCCGGGCTGCCGGTGCGCTTCGCCGCGGCGAAGATCATCGAGGGCGACAAATTGATCCTGGAGCAGCTGGCGCTGGACGAGAACGAGCGCGAGACGCTGGAGCACATCGTGCTCCAGATGGAGAAGGAGCGCGGCCTGGACCGCAGCGCCGCCATCGCCGACATGCGCTTCGCGTTCATCCACCGCGTGTGCGCCCGCTGCGTGACCCGCCCGCGCGAGAGCCGCGAGCACCTGCGCAGCCAGCGCATCGACAGGATTTTGACCGGGCGCTACACGGCGCTGCCGGTGTTCATCGGCATCATGGCGCTGGTGTTCTACCTGACGTTCAACGTGGTGGGCGCGTTCTTCCAGGACCTGCTGGCCATGGGCGTGGAGGCGCTGAAGGGCGCGGTGGACGCGGCGCTGACCGCCGGGAACGTGAACGCCGCCATCCACGGGCTGATCATCGACGGCATCTTCGAGGGCGTGGGCAGCGTGCTGAGCTTTTTGCCTATCATCGTCACGCTGTTCTTCTTCCTGTCGCTGCTGGAGGACAGCGGCTACATCGCCCGCGTGGCCTTCTTCATGGACAAGCTGCTGCGCAAGATCGGCCTGTCCGGGCGCAGCATCGTGCCGATGCTGATCGGCTTCGGCTGCACGGTGCCGGCGGTGATGGCCACGCGCACGCTGCCCAGCGAGCGCGACCGCAAGATGACGATATTGCTCACGCCGTTCATGAGCTGCACGGCGAAGCTGCCGATCTACGCCTTCTTCGTGCAGGCCTTCTTTCCCAGGCGCGGCGGCCTGGTGATGACGGAATTGTACCTGCTGGGCATCTGCATGGGCATCCTGGCGGCGCTGCTGTTCAAGGGCACGCTGTTCAAGGGCGAGGCCGTGCCGTTCGTGATGGAGCTGCCGAACTACCGCCTGCCCAGCCCCCGCAGCGTGCTGCAGCTGCTCTGGGAGAAGGCGAAGGACTTTTTGCAGCGCGCGTTCTCGGTGATCCTGATCGCCACGATCGTGGTCTGGTTCCTCAAGAGCTTTGATCTGCGCTTCAACCTGCTTTCGGAGGAGGAGTCCGCGCAGAGCATCCTGGCGGCCGTCTCCGGTGTGCTGGTGCCGATCCTGAGGCCCATCGGCCTAGGCGACTGGCGCGTGGCCACGGCGCTGATCTCCGGCTTCATGGCCAAGGAGAGCGTGGTGTCGGTGCTGGAGGTGCTGTTCGCGGACGGCGTCGCCGCCTCGATGACGGCGCTGACCGCGTCGTCGCTGCTGGCGTTCAGCCTGCTCTACACGCCCTGCGTGGCCGCCGTCGCCGCCATCCGCCGCGAGCTGGGCCGCAAGTGGGCGCTGGGCGTCGTGCTGTGGCAGTGCGCCGTGGCGTGGCTCGTCGCGCTCGTCGTGCGGCTCATTGGAAGCGCTATATAGAGGAGAGTTTAGAGTTGAGAGTTTAGAGTTGAGAGTGGAGAGTGCGCTGTAGGGACGCCATAATTGGCGTCCGCGCGCCAAAAGCCTTCCCCTTCAGACGCCCCGCGTCTGTCGCTGCGCTTGGCCGCGGGTTTCGCCTGCGTCTTGCCCTGCGGGCTGCGCTTGCAGGCTCAGCACTCGCTTCGCTCGGCGCTATGGGGAAGGTGCCCCCGCAGGGGTCGGATGAGGTCGTCTCCCTTTTTCGTCGGAACGCCCGCCCCTGCGCCCGCCCTAACCGATTCGATCATAGAGGAGATCAACCATGAATCTTCTGGATGCTTTGATCCTTGTCCTCGTGGCCGCCGCCGTTGCGCTGGCGGTTTGGAAGCTCG
>CACYET010000050.1 GCA_902773515.1 uncultured Eubacteriales bacterium
AGGATGCGCTTTTCGCGCAGGGCGTCGACGACGGGCCGCATGTCCGCGCCGAAGTCGCAGAGCAGGAAGTTGGCCTCCGAGGGCAGCACCTTCGCGCCGAGATCCTCCAGCGCCGCGGCGAACGCCGCGCGCCGCCGGGCGTTGCGCTCCCGAATCCGCGCAAAATCCCCCTCGTGTCCCGGCAGCGCCGCCGCCACGGCCTCGGCCGCGCAGTTCAGCCGCCACGGGGGCAGTTTTGCCTCCAGCGCCGCGATCACGGACGGGTGCGCCGCGACGTAGCCCAGCCGCGCGCCCGGGATCGCCAGCGCCTTGGTCAGCGACCCCAGCGCGATCAGAGCCGGGCGCGCCGCCGCTTCCCGCGCGACGCCGCGCCCGGGGCAGTAGTCGATGAACGCCTCGTCCACGACCAGCCGCCCGCCCGCGGCCTCGACCCGCGCCAGCAGCGCCAGCACGTCCTCCCGCGACAGCGCCGCGCCGGTGGGGTTGTTCGGGTTGCACAGCCACACACACTCGCCGGGCTCCGGGGCAAATTCCCGCCAGTTTTCCCAGTTTATGTCCCTGTGCTCGCCGCACAGGCGGGCGTACTCCTGAAACGTCGGCTGGAGGATCGCGTGGCGCTTCGACAGCCGGGCCACCGCCGCCGCCGCCTCGACGCCGCCGCTCATCGGCAAGAGGCACTCCGGCGACACGCCCGCGTGCGCCGCCAGCCCCGCGCGCGCCGCTTCGGAGCGCGGGTCGGGATAGTAGGCCGCGTTTTCGAGCCCCGCCGCCAGCGCCGCGCGCACCCAGTCGGGCAGGCCGTCGGGGTTCAGGCTCGCGGAGAAGTCCAGCCAGTCCCCGGGGCGGCCGCCGCGCCAGACGTCCCCGCCGTGCACGACGCTCATCGCAGTATCCTCTCCGCCAGCGCCGGGCGGTCGAACCAGTGCAGGTGCGGGTAGCCCGCCAGCGTATTCATGTATACATATCCCTCCCGCCACGTCGCCGCGCCCTTGCGCACCTCGAAGCGCGTCTCAAGCGGCGCGGTCGGCTCCACGGCGGAGTGGTGGAACTCGTGGGCCGGGAACGAGAGCGCGCCGTCCGAGACGGTGACGTAGCCGAAGCGCCGCAGCCCGCCGGTCATCTCCCAGCGCAGCGGCAGCGCGCCGATCATCGCCAGGTACAGCATGCCGCCGCACTCCGCGTACACCCGCAGCCCGCCCTCGATCGCGCCGCGCACCGAAGCCGCCATGGCCCCGTTGCCCGTCAATTCGGCCTCAAACGCCTCGGGAAAGCCGCCGGGCAGGATCAGCGCGCCCAGGTTTTCCGGCAGCGCGGCGTCCTTGAGCGGCGAGAACTCGACGATCTGAGCGCCCATGTCCGCGAGCGCCCACAGGTTCGGCTCATAGATGAAGGAAAACGCGGCGTCCCGGGCGACGCCCACGCGCAGACCGGCGAAGGTCCGGGGAACTTCAAGCGCCGGGGCCTCGACGGCCTGCGCCGCGCGGGCGACGCGCATGAGCCCCTCCACGTCCAGCCGCAGCAGCCCCGCCGCGCGCCCGATCTGCGCCGCCGCCTGCGGGCGCTCCTGCGCGGGCACGAGCCCCAGGTGCCGCTCGGGCATGGCGAGCCCCGCGTCCTTCTGAAGCCACCCCAGGCAGGGAAGGCCGATCTTCTCCAGCGCCGCGCGCACCAGCTCGAAGTGGCGCTCGCCGGAGGCCCGGTTCACCAGCGCCGCGGCAATCGTGTGATCCGGGCGGTACTTTAAAAACCCCAGCGCCGAGGCCGCGCAGCTCGCCGCGCCGCCGGACGCGTCCACCGCCAGCACGACTGGCGTGCCGGTGTGCTTCGCCAGCGCGTAGGCGCTGCACGCGTCGCCGCCGTCCAGCCCGTCGTAGAAGCCCATGGCCCCCTCGATCACGGCGATATCCGCCCCCGCCGCGCCGCGCGCGAGGATGCGCCGCACGCTGTCGGGCGCGCAGAGCCACTCGTCCAGGTTGTGCGAGGCGCGCCCGCAGGCGAGGCGGTGGAAGCCGGGGTCGATGTAGTCCGGCCCGGCCTTGAACGGCGCGACGGACAGGCCCCGCGCGCGCAGCGCCGCCATCAGCGCCAGCGACAGCGTGGTCTTGCCGCAGCCGCTGCCGGTGCCCGCCAGCATGATCCGCATGCGCCCCACCTCCCTCGCGCCGATTTGCATATTGATACAGGATAAGTATAGCACAGGTTGTGATGAACTGACAAGCACAGTGTGCGCATGGAAAGGGAAACGACCTCTTCCGTCACGGCTTGACGCTGCGCTAGGCCTTCGGCCACGCCGTGCCACCTTCCCCTAAAGGGGAAGGCTTTTGGAGTACACCGCAGCAGCAGGTAGCCTTCCCCTTTAGGGGAAGGTGGCATTTGCGCAGCAAATGACGGAAGAGGTCGTTTTCCCTTCATGCGTTCAATGCGCCCTAATGTCATACACTTGCAAAACATATGCAATACTTCTATGAATATCCCGCCACAAATCCGATGTAAAATGAAATTTGGTGGAAATATGACTTTATTTTGATAACAGGATGACATATGGCCAGGCAAGACAGGAGACAGGCTGCCCGGGCGACCCGGCGCAGGAAGAGACAACTGAAGAACATACTGGCGGCCTCGGCGTGCCTGCTGATCGTGCTGGGCTGCGGCACGTTCTGGGCGCTCTCCGCCCTGACGCCGAAGCCCGCGCGCGTCGCGCCGCAGGTGCAGGTCGCGGCCCCGGCGATGGACGCGCGCCTGATGGAACAGAACGCCCCGAAGCTGGCGGTGCCCGATCCTACCCCCACGCCGCTTCCCACCGCCGCGCCCACCGAGGCCCCGACCCCGCAGCCGGAGCCCACGCCCGAGCCCACCGCCACGCTGGAGCCGGCCCCCGAGGCCGTGGCCAAGCGCGGCGACAACCTGGACGCCGCGGTGTATCGCCAGGCGGCGGTCGCGGCCGTGGAATACGCCGATCCCGGCGCGAACCAGCTGGTGTCCAAGACCGAGGTGTTCGCCGAAGACGCCGCGCCCCTCGCCGCAGAGAGCGAGATTCACATGGGCGCGTCCGCCGAATACGCCGCCATCGAAGGCGTGACCACCTTCCGCGGCACCAACTACCGCGACGGCGGGGCCTACGGCGAGATCCCCGAGAATCCCCGGGCGCTGTTCGTGGCCTGGCAGAAGCGCATCGGCAGCATCGACACCTGGTCGGGCGTGGGCTGGACGGGCCAGGCCAGCGTGGTGCGCTGGCCGGCGGACCTGCGCGCGCAGATGAACATCAACCGCGCCAAGAAGAACCAGGACGGCCTGACGGAGGTGCTCTACGCCACGCTGGACGGCCGCATCTACTTCCTCGACCTGGAGGACGGCCAGGAGACCCGCAGCGCGATCAACATCGGCGCGCCCATCAAGGGCAGCCTGACGGTGGACCCGCGCGGCGTGCCGCTGTTGTACTGCGGGCAGGGCATCTACGAGTTTGAAAACGGCAAGCGCGTGGCGTGCGGCACGCGCATCTGGAGCCTCATCGACCAGCAGCAGCTCTACTTCCTCAACGGCAGCGATTCCAAGGCCCACCGCCACTGGTTCGCCTTCGACTGCTCGCCGCTGGTGGATAGCGCGACCGACACGATGATCACCGCCGGGGAGAACGGCGTGCTCTACAGGGTGAAGCTGAACACGCGGCAAAGCGCGGGCCAGGTGTCCGTGGACCCGACCGTCACCCGCTACACCTACAAGCAGAAGGTGGACGGCAAGCTGGGCACGGAGAACTCCGTGGCCGTGTACAACAATTACGCCTACTTCGCCAACAACACCGGCATCATCCAGTGCGTGGACCTGAACGCCATGGAGCTCATCTGGAGCTACGCCGACGGCGACGACACCGACGCCAGCCTGGTGATCGAGCCGGAGGCGGACGGGCAGGTGGCGCTCTACGCCGTGAACGAGGTGGACAAGCGCGGCAGCCGCGGCGCGAGCCAGATGATCAAGCTGAACGCGCTGACCGGCGAGGTGCTCTGGAGCGTGGACTCCGACCCCATCTACCAGAACGACGAGAACGGCGGCGGCGGCTTCGCCACCCCGGCGGTGGGCAAGGGCAGCCTCGGTGACCTCGTGTACTTCCACATCTGCCGCACCGAGCACACCCACGGCATGCTCTACGCGCTGAACAAGCGCACCGGCGAGGCCGTCTGGGCCCGGAGCCTGGAGCGCTACGGCTGGTCGTCGCCCACGTGCCTGTACGCGCCCTCCGGCAAGGGCTACGTGCTGGTGGGCTCCAGCGACGGCACGCTGCGACTGCTGGACGGCCTGACGGGCGAGGATGTCACCAGCGTGAAGCTGAACGGCAACATCGAGGGCACCCCCGCCGTGTTCGACGACATGATCGTCGTCGGCACCCGCGGCAGCGTGATCTACGGGATCAAGATCGTGTGATGGAATGATTGTCGACGTGTTCCTGCGGAACCCGCCGACCCGGAAAACGTTCCGTTTTCCTAATCATGCACAAGCCAATAAAAGCCTTCCCCTTTGGGGAAGGTGGCAGCCCGTAGGGCTGACGGATGAGGTCGCACAGCGTTCATACGCACCGTTGTACCATGTCGACCTCATCCGGCGCTGACGCGCCACCTGACGCTGATGCTAGGCCTGCGGCCCCCAAAGGGGAAGGCTTTTGGTTATTCTGCCGCTTCACTCTTCAACTCCTCACTCCTCACTCCTAACTCCTCACTCTCATTCTCCCCTCTCCTCCAGCCTGCCCGCCACGCAGAAGCAGCGCTTGCCGTCGCCGCTGCCGCAGAAGCTGAAGCGGTCGTCCAGGCGAACGAGCTGGGTGCGCACTTCTTCGTCCGGCAGGATCTCGCGCTCGTAGCCGACGGCGAACTCCGCCACGCGGAATCGATCCATCGCCGCGTGTCCCAGCGCGCTGCACGTCCAGTCCAGGTACTTGGTGTTGTTCGCGTGGCCGTTCAGGTCGAAGTCGGCGTAGGGCGGCGTGAACGCGCCCTCCACGGCCGGGCCGTCGAGGGGCCGCGCCGCGCCCAGCAGGATGCCCGCGGGCATGTCGGCGTTCTCCGGCAGCCGCGCCAGCACCGCGTCGCTCGTGACGGCGCGCCGGTTTTCCACGTCCATCAGCAGCCACAGGCTGCTGGCCTCGCCGATCACCTCTCCCGCGGCGTCGCGGAACGCGTTGATCCTCGGGTAGAACAGGTGCTTCGGCGGCAGCGGCCAGGTCTCCACCGAAATCACCTCGCCCAGCCGGGGCGCGCGCCTGAGCACCACGCGGCTGCGCGACAGCACCCATATGATGCCCAGCGAATCGGTGAACGCCCGGGGCAGGCCCAGCTGTTTGCAGTGCTCGGTGGCCGTCTCCTGCATGCTCTCCAGCACCGCGCTCGGCTTCCACCGGCCGCTCTTGTCGCACATGCCCGTGCGCAGCGCAAAGGTCTCCGTGTAGCTCTTTTCCATGTCGCGTTCCCTTCCTTCCAGCATCACTTTACCACATTTTCGGAGATTGCACAAGGGCGGGTTCCATAGCCTTCCCCTTTGGGGAAGGCTTTTGGTTTCCGCTTGCAAACCGCCGCGCATCCCGCTATAATACAGATAGCACAATTCACGGAGGCTCCCATGGAACAGATGACGTTGTTTGACCGTCCGGCGTCGCAGCCGCTGGCGGCGCGCCTGCGCCCCGAGACGCTGGAGGACTTCGCCGGGCAGAAGCACCTGCTGGGCGAGGGCAAGGTGCTGCGCCGGTTGATCGAGGGCGACCAGATCGCCTCGATGATCTTCTGGGGCCCGCCGGGCGTGGGCAAGACCACGCTGGCGCGCATCATCGCCCGCCGCACGAAGTCCGCGTTCATCGACTTCTCCGCCGTCACCAGCGGCATCAAGGAGATCCGCGGCGTGATGCAGCAGGCGGAGGACAACCGCCGCTTCGGCGAGCGCACGATCGTGTTCGTGGACGAGATCCACCGCTTCAACAAGGCCCAGCAGGACGCCTTTCTGCCGTTCGTGGAGAAGGGCAGCATCATACTGATCGGCGCGACCACGGAGAACCCGTCCTTCGAGGTGAACGCCGCGCTGCTGAGCCGCTGCAAGGTGTTCGTGCTGCAGGCGCTGTCCGTCGAGGACCTGACGGGCCTGCTCGCCCACGCGCTTTCCGACCCGCGCGGCTTCGGCGGCCAGGACATCGACCTGCCGGCGGGCATGCTGGAGAAGATCGCGACCTTCGCCAACGGCGACGCCCGCGTGGCGCTCTCGACGCTGGAGATGGTGGTGCTCAACGGCGAGCTGGACGCCGAGGGCCGCACGCGCGTGACCGAAGACGCGCTGGAGCAGTGCATCTCCAAAAAGTCGCTGCTCTACGACAAGGGGGGCGAGGAGCACTACAACCTGATCTCCGCGCTGCACAAGTCGATGCGCAACAGCGACGCCGACGCCGCCGTTTACTGGCTGGCGCGGATGCTGGAGGCCGGCGAGGACCCGATCTACATCGCGCGGCGCGTCACGCGCTTCGCCAGCGAGGACGTGGGCCTGGCCGACCCGCGCGCGCTGGAGCAGGCCGTGGCGGCGTTTCAGGCCTGCCGCCTGATCGGCATGCCGGAGTGCTCGGTCCACCTGACGCAGGCCGTAGTCTACATGGCGCTGGCCCCGAAGTCCAACGCGCTCTACTCTGCCTACCTGGACGCCCGCGACGACGCCCAGAAGGAGCTGGCCGAGCCGGTGCCGCTGCACCTGCGCAACGCCGTGACGGGCCTGATGAAGAAGCTGGACTACGGCGCGGGCTACCAGTACGCCCACGACTTCGACGAGAAGATGACCGCGATGACCTGCCTGCCGGAGTCGATGGCCGAAAAGCGCTACTACCGCCCCGCCGGGCTTGGCGAGGAGGCCGGATTTAAGCAGCGCTTTGAGGAAATCGCGGCGTGGAAGAAGGAACATCGGGAGGAAGAGTAAAGAGGGACCAGATTGCCACGTCGCCTGTTTACACAGGCTCCTCGCAATGACGTACAACGAAACGCCGCCGAACAACGTCATTGCGAGGAGGAGCGCAGCGACGACGTGGCAATCTGGTCCCCCAACATCCGACAGACCGTAGGGGCGGCGTTGCGCCGCCCGCCCCAAAAACCGCCCTCTTTCAGCCCTTTTGCCTCATTTTCTTAAAATGACCGGCAAACCCGGCGAGGGTACCAAAAAGGTTTGTGAGTTGTGCCGAATTTTCAAAGTGCAATTTCACATGAAAAATCTTGCAAGTTTACGTTCAATTTGCTATATTATTTGCAGCAGAATGCAACATGCGTGCTGCGGACAATTTACGATTCCAACAGGAGGTAACACCATGGCTAAGATCAACCAGCAGTTTGTTCTGCAGTTCAACGGTCAGGAGTTCGACCTGGCGGCCGTTGAGGCGAACGTGAAGAAGAACTGGAAGGACGCCGGCCACAAGCTGACCGAGATCGCCGACCTGGACATCTACGTGAAGCCCGAGGAAGCCAAGGTCTACTACGTTGTCAACAAGGAGACTGAGGGCAGCGTTGACCTGTAATCCATAGCGATTACGAAAACGCGGTTCATTGCGCAGGCGATGGGCCGTTTTTTTATTTTCCCCCTCCAAAATCGCCATTTCCCCAACATTTAACACAAAAACAGGGGTTCAGGGGCTTGATTTTTCCATATAGAATGGTTAAACTATGATCTGCAAGGGTTAGCACTCGGATTTTAAGAGTGCTAACAAACCAAAACCAATCGGGAGGTAATACGATATGAAGATCAAGCCGCTGGGCGATCGCGTGGTCATCAAGAATCTGGAGGCCGAGGAGACCACCAAGGGTGGCATCATCCTGACCAATTCCGCGAAGGAGAAGCCGGTCATGGCGGAAGTGCTGGCCGTGGGCCCGGGCGGAAACGTGGACGGCAAGGAGATCAAGATGAACGTGAAGGAAGGCCAGAAGGTCATCTACTCCAAGTACGCCGGCACCGAAGTGAAGCTGGACGGCGAGGAATACATCATCGTGCGCCAGAGCGACATTCTGGCCGTGGTCGAATAAATATAGGAGGCAATCATCATGGCGAAGCAGATCAAATACGGCGAGGAAGCTCGCAAGGCATTGCAGACCGGCATCGACGCGCTGGCCGATACCGTAAAGATCACCCTGGGCCCCAAGGGCCGCAACGTGGTGCTGGACAAGAAGTTCGGCGCGCCGCTGATCACCAACGACGGCGTGACCATCGCCAAGGAAATCGAACTGGAGGACCCCTTTGAGAACATGGGCGCGCAGCTGGTGCGCGAGGTTTCCGTCAAGACCAACGACGTGGCCGGCGACGGCACCACCACCGCCACGCTGCTGGCGCAGTCGATCGTGCGCGAGGGCCTGAAGAACGTGGCCGCGGGCGCGAACCCGATGATCGTGAAGAAGGGCATCGAGATGGCCACCGAGGCCGCCGTGCAGAGCCTGGCCGCGCAGTCCAAGCCCATCGAGGGCAAGAACGAGATCGCCCAGGTCGCGGCCATCTCCTCCAGCGACGAGACCGTCGGCCAGCTGATCGCCGATGCGATGGAGAAGGTGGGCAAGGACGGCGTCATCACCGTCGAAGAGTCCAAGACCATGAAGACCGAGCTGAACATCGTCGAGGGCATGCAGTTCGATCGCGGCTACGCCTCCAGCTACATGTGCACCGACATGGAGAAGATGGAAGCCGTGCTGGACAATCCGCTGATCCTGATCACCGACAAGAAGATCTCCAACATCCAGGAGATCATCGGCCTGCTTGAGCAGGTGGTGCAGCAGGGCAAGAAGCTGCTCATCATCGCCGAGGACGTGGAGGGCGAGGCCCTGGCGACCCTGGTGCTGAACAAGCTGCGCGGCACGTTCACCTGCGTGGCCGTGAAGGCCCCCGGCTTCGGCGACCGCCGCAAGGCCATGCTGCAGGATATCGCCATCCTGACCGGCGGCCAGGTGATCACCGAGGAGCTGGGCCTGGAGCTGAAGGAGGCCACCATCGACATGCTGGGCTCCGCGCGCCAGGTGAAGATCGACAAGGAGAACACCGTGATCGTCGAGGGCGCCGGCGAGCCGGACGAGATCAAGGCCCGCATCGCCTCCATCCGCAGCCAGATCGAGGACACCACCAGCGACTATGACCGCGAGAAGCTGCAGGAGCGGCTGGCCAAGCTGGCCGGCGGCGTGGCCGTCATCAACGTCGGCGCCGCCACTGAAGTGGAGATGAAGGAGCGCAAGCTGCGCATCGAGGACGCCCTGGCCGCCACCCGCGCCGCCGTTGAAGAGGGCATCGTTCCCGGCGGCGGCACCGCGCTGATCAACGCCTCCAAGTCCGTCGCCAAGCTCGTCACCGAGACCACCGGCGACGTGAAGACCGGCGTGCAGATCGTGCTGCGCGCGCTGGAGGAGCCCGTGCGCCAGATCGCGGCGAACGCGGGCGTCGAGGGCAGCCTGATCGTCGAGAAGATCAAGAGCCGCAAGTCCCCCACCTTCGGCTACGACGCCGCCAAGGACGAGTACGCCGACATGATGGAGCGCGGCATCGCCGACCCGACCAAGGTCACCCGCTCCGCGCTGCAGAACGCCGCGTCCGTGGCCGCGATGGTGCTCACCACCGAATCGCTGGTCACCGACATCCCCGCTCCGGAACCGGCGGCTCCCGCCGGCAACCCCGGCATGGGCGGCATGTACTGATTGCATCAGAGGCAATCGCTGCCGCGCATAAAAGCCCGATCCCCCGCGCCACTGATTCAAGCGCGGGGGATCGGTGTTTCATTTCTGAATGACATCACCGATCCGTACCAATCCTTTGAACCCCTGGCCTCTCTCGTCTGTCATTGCGTTGCCGCAGGCCTAGCAAAGCGTTAGGAGCGAAGCGACGTGGCAATCTGGACAGGGCGGGCGGCGCATCGCCGCCCCTACATTTGGATACCCTACGCATACTTATGCGTTTTGAGATAACCCCGCGCCTTCTTTCCCCGGTTCGTGG
>CACYET010000051.1 GCA_902773515.1 uncultured Eubacteriales bacterium
CGACACCGAGCCCGACGCCGACGAGCCCACGCCGCTGCCCGCGACGTTTGACGGGGCCGCGGTGGAGCTGTCCAACTTCTACCGGGCCGACCTGGTGACCGCCGCCAACGACATCGGCCTGATCTCCTACCGCCAGGTGGAGAGCGAGGCGCCCTACCAGTACTACAACGACGCGCTGATCCTCGCCGGGAACCAGAACGTGGAGAACATCGTGGTCTACGGCGCGGGCTACGAGGTGTACGGCGTGTACGTGGGCATGAGCGCCAACGTCGCCATGGCCTGCCTGAACGCCGCCGGCCTGGACTACGTGCAGTCCGCCAACGGCATCTCCTACGAGCACAAGGCCGCGAACGACGCCGTGTTCGCCGACGTCGACGGCCACGACTCCATCATCAACCTGTGGGTGAACGACGAGGACGTCATCACCGAGATCGACTGGTCCACGTATACGGGCTGAGAGAGGAACGCATAAAAGATCCTTCGACTTCGCCGCTATTGCGGCTCCGCTCAGGATGACAGGCTATCGTTGTCATCCTGAGCGGAGCGTCAGCGGAGTCGAAGGATCTTTTTGCTTGTGCATGATTAGAGTGTGTTTCTAAAATGCCTGAAGCGCATTTTCGGCGTCTAAGGCTGCACTTCTGCGTTGCTTTTCCTTGACTTGCAGCCAGTAAGCCTGCGGGCCTGCGGAAAATCGCCTTGAATTGCAGCCTGATACGCTCGAAACTGCATCTCCCGGCATTTAGAAACACACTCTAGGAAAACGGAACGTTTTCCGGGTCGGCGGGTTCCGCAGGAACACGTCGACAATCATTTTGCTCTCTCCGTATTTTTTTATCCCTCCAATATCCGCTTCTGCGTCTCGCCGTCGGCCTCGCCGGAGACCGTCAGCCCGTTGGCGGCCTGGAAGTCGGACACGGCCCGCGCGGTCTTTTCGCCGTAATAGCCGGTGCTGGGGCCGTCCATCTTCAGATACCCCTGGCGGCGCAGCGCCTCCTGCAATTGCAGCGTGGCCCACGTGTAGTCGCCCAGCTTTTCGGTGTGCCCGTCGCTCGAATAGGCGGCGGGGGCGGGCATGCCCTGCTGCGTCAGCAGCGCCGTCTCGTTCTCCGGCAGGCCCAGCAGCGCGTTCAGCGTCACCAGCTGGTAGCCCTGCTCCACCGCCCAGGGGATGAACTCCTCCAGCTTCGCGGTGTCGGCGTCGGTGGTGTGGAACAGGTAGACCTGCCCGGGGGCCAGCGAGGCCTGGATGTGCTTCATGTCCGAATCCGAGCCGGACACGCTCCACTTCGCGATGCCCAGGTAGCCCAGCTGCTTCAGGTAGTTGTGGGTGCGCTGGTCGGTCTCGCCGTCGCCGCCCATCAGGCGCAGGAAGTGCTGGCCGTAGTCCACGCCCAGCGCGCGGTTCAGCGCGTCCTTCTGCTTCCAGATCTCGGCGGCCATCTCCTCCTCCGGCAGGCGGAAGATGCGGGCGTGGCTGTAGGTGTGGTTCTCGATCTCGTAGCCCAGCTCCAGCGCGCAGCGCCGGATCAGCTCGGCCGTGCCGGGGCGCTCGAGGTTTTCGCCTACCGGGAACAGCGTCAGCTTCGCGCCGCTCGCCTCGGCGGTGTCCACGATCGTCCGCAGGTTCTCCAGCTGGTAGCAGTCGTCCACGGTCACGGCGATGCGCTTGGCCTCGATCTCGGCCTTGTACACCACCGGCAGGTAGGCAAACGGCGTGGGCTCGGGCGTCGGCTCCGCGGTGGGCTCGGGCGTCGGCTCCGGGGTGGGCGCCTCGGTCGCCACGGGCGCGAGCGTGATCGTCGGCGCGAGCGTGGGGTCAGGCACGAGCGTGATCTCCGGCGCGGCGACGTTCGCCAGCTCGAAGCCCGCCTGCGCGATGCCGGGATCGGCCTCCACGGGCGCGGCCTGCCGGGAGAGCGTCAGCAGCACCGGCACCGAGGCCGCGCCGCAGAACGCCAGCACCGCGACGACCGCCAGGACGCGGCCCAGCGCGCCGCGGCGCTTCCGGGCGCGCCTGCGGCGAACATTTCTCCTGCGATCCATGAACCGTCCCTCCTGTCTTGACGCTGAGCGGGTTTCGATTTATACTGGTAACAACACCGCGTGTCGTCGATATCTCCTTCCATTATAAATACCCGGGCGGGGGTGTATCTATCACTTTTGCGGCACTAAGACGGTACAAAAATGCGAAAAGTTGCGCAGGATTGACACAGGAAAATCATAACTGAAATATATTTGCAAAAATTGGCAATTCCGGTAAAAAATGGAAACGACGGGGGACGAAACATGCGATTGGACAAGGCCGTCGCGCTGGCGGGGCTGACGCGCAGCGAGGCCAGGAAGGCCATCGCGGCGGGGCGCGTGTCGGTGGACGGACAGAGCGCGCGCGACTGCGCCATGCAGGTGGACCCGGCCCGCGTGCGCGTGGACGGCGCGGAGCCGGTCCCGACGGGCGAGGTGTACGTGATGCTGAACAAGCCCGCCGGGGTCGTCACCGCCACGGAGGACAGGAAGCTGCCCACGGTGCTGGACCTGCTGCCGGAGGCGCTGCGCCGCCGGAATCCGGGGCCGGTGGGGCGGCTGGACCGGGACGTGACGGGCCTGGTGCTGCTGACGACCGACGGCCAGCTGGCGCACCGGCTGATCTCGCCGCGCTGGAAGGCGGAGAAGGTGTACCACGCGAAGTGCGAGGGGACGCTCGCGGTGCGGGACGTCGAAGCCTTTGCGGGCGGCCTGGCGCTCTCCGACTTCACGGCGCGGCCCGCGCGGCTGGATATCCTCGAGGCGGGCGCGGCGCAGTCCGTGGCGGACGTGGCGCTCACCGAGGGCAAGTTCCACCAGGTGAAGCGGATGTTCGCCGCCGTCGGCCACCCGCTGATCGAGCTGGCGCGCCTGCGCATCGGCTGCGTGGCGCTCGACCCCGCCCTCGCGCCGGGGGAGTGGCGCGCGCTGACGGAGGAAGAGGTCAGGGGATTGAGAGCAATGTGCGGGATGGAGGAACGGGAGAGTTGAGAGTTAAGAGTTAAGAGTTTAGATGAGAGTGTGCCGGCCATTATCTCAACTCTAAACTCTCAACTCTAAACTCTCGCTGTGTTTGAAGCTATTGAGAAGCAAACAAAGGAGTCGGTCATGAACGAACATTACTATACCCAAGATCCCAGTTCGGAGCACGACGAGCGGGTCGTGCGGCTGGCGGCGCTGGGGAACGAGCTGACCTTCACCACCGACGCCGGGGTGTTCTCGCGCGACGGGCTGGACCGCGGCACCGAGGCGCTGCTGGACGCGCTGCCGGAGCTCTCGGGCCGGGTGCTGGACCTGGGCTGCGGCTGGGGCGCGGTGGGCGTGGCGCTGGGGAAGAAGTATCCGGCGCTCGACATCGTGATGACCGATATCAACCGCCGGGCCGTGGAGCTCGCGCGGCGCAACCTCGCGCAGAACGGCGTCGAAGCCGAGGTCGTGCAGGGGGACGGCTTCGCCTCGGTGACCGGCGCGTTCGACGCGATCATTACCAACCCGCCCATCCGCGCCGGCAAGGCGGTGATCTACGGCCTGTTCGCCGACGCGCGCGCGCACCTGAAGCCGGGCGGCGCGCTGTACATCGTCATCCGCAAGCAGCAGGGCGCGCCGTCGGCGCTGAAGTACCTGCGCGAGATCTACGCCGAGGCCGAGGTGATCGACCGAAGCGGCGGCTTCCACGTGATACGCGCGCGGATGGATTGATAAGGGAAAAATGTCAGGGAAACCAGATTGCCACGTCGGGCTAAAGCCCTCCTCGCAATGACATCGTTTGGCATGCGCCGCACGTCATTGCGAGGAGCCTGCGAATGCAGGCGACGTGGCAATCTGGTCTCTTCAGGACAGGCTTTCGGTATCGCTTTTCTTCCGCCCTCACCCCGGCAGCGTCACGATGAACGTCGCGTCCTGCCCGAAATGGCTCTCGGCGCGGATGCGGCCCTTGTGGGCCTCGGCGATGGTGCGCGCGATGGCGAGGCCCAGGCCGTTGCCGCCCGCCTCGCTGTTGTGGGAGAGGTCCTCGCGGTAGAAGCGGTCGAATATCTTTTCCAGGTTTTCCGGCGCGATGCCCGCGCCGGTGTTGAACACGGTGATCGTCGCGCCGCGGCCCTTCTGCGAAAGCATAAGCCGGATCGTGCCGCCTTCGTTCGAGTATTTCAGCGCGTTGCTCAGCAGGATCACCGCCAGCTGTTGCAGCATGGCCTCGTCGCCGCGCACGAACACGCCCTCGGGGATGTCCGTCTCCAGCGTGCGGCCCGCCTCGAACACGGTGCTCTCAAACGGCAGCGCCACGCCCAGCAGCGCCTTGGACAGGTCCAGGCGCTTCATCTCTGCCTTGACCGTGCCCTTGTCCATCCGCGCCAGCGTCAGCAGGTTTTGCACCAGCGCGTCGGTGCGCTTCACCTCGGACTGGATGTAGCCCAGGTATTCGCTGGGGCCCACCTCCCGGCTGAGCAGCTCGGCGTTGGCCGAGATCACGGCCAGCGGGGTCTTGAACTCGTGGCTGGCGTCCCACACGAACTGCTTTTGCCGCTCGAAGCTCTCCTGCACGGGCTTGAGCATCCTTCGGATCAGCAGGGACGCGCCGACGCTGAGCAGCAGGCACGCCAGCGACGCCGCCAGCGCCGCCGAGCGCAGCGCCCGCCGCACCGACAGGAACTCCAGCCTCGCGTCCAGCGCGATCAGCAGCCGCCCGTCGCCCTCGCCGGTCAGCCGGTAGTACTGCGTGCCCACGCGGCCGCTCGCCCGGTTCTGGGCCAGCGCCTCGTTGGCGAAGGTCTGGATCTGCTCGTCGTCGTACAGGTCGGCGCGGTCGCTCGACCACTCCGTCACGCCGCCGTCCGCGTCCAGGCGGATGGTGTAGGCGTTGGACAGGCTCGCCAGCACGCTCGCGGCGCCGGACAGGCCTAAGTCCGGGCGGCCGTTCATGGGCTGGGGCAGGTTCCCGTCGAGCGCGGGCATCGTGCCGTCGGGCTTCTCGGGCGGCTCCTCGCCGTCCGGCTTCTCAGGCGGCTCCTCGCCGTCCTCGGGCTTGGCGGGCCAGTCGAATCGCAGGTCGGGCCGTCGGCCCTCGTTCTCGGCCAGCATGTCCAGCGCGGCGTTGGCGGTGGAGGTGATGTTGCGCCGGTTCATCGCGTCGATGGACAGCACGATGAGCACCGTGACGACCACCAGCACGCCGATCACCAGCAGCGTCAGCCGCCTGCGCAGTTTTTGGATCATACGCCGCCCTCCTGTTCCAGCGAATAGCCCAGCCCCCGCGTGGCCTTCAGCTTCACGCCCGCGCCGATGAAGCTCAGCTTCTTGCGCAGGAAGGAGACGTAGACCTCCAGGTTGTTGTACTCCGCGTCGCTGTCGTAGCCCCAGACGCGCTCGATCAGCGTTTCCTTCGGCAAGATCTGCGCCGGGTTGCGCAAAAACAGCTCCATCAGCTGATACTCCTTCGCGCCGAGCTTCACGCTCTGGCCGGTGGCGTCGTTTTGCAGCTTCCCGTCTTTCTCCGACAGCGACACGCCGCCGAAGGCCAACGTCATCACCGGCGCGCCGTCGCCGCGGCGCGTGATGGCCCGCAGGCAGGCCGTCAGCTCGCCCATCTGGAAGGGCTTGGGCAGGTAGTAGTCCGCGCCGCCCTCCAGCCCGCGGATGCGGTCCTGCAAATCGTCCCGGGCGGTGAGCATCATCACCGGCGTCTTCACGCCCTCGGCGCGCAGCCGTTCAAGGATCGTGAAGCCGTCCATCCCCGGCAGCATCACGTCCAGTATGATGGCGTCGTAGCCGCCGGACAGCGCGCAGTCCAGGCCGTCCGGCCCGGTGTACACCGGGTCCACCACGAAGCGCTCCTGCTGCAACAGGCGGCACACCGCCGCCGACAGGTTCTTTTCGTCCTCGATGAGAAGTATGCGCATAAGGGAACCTCCTTGGGAGGGATTGGGGAAGGGTTGAGAGTTTAGAGTTGAGAGTGAGGAGTTAGGAGTGAGGAGTGAGCCGTAGGGACGCCATAATTGGCGTCCGCGACCGCTGCCGCGCATCATCTCTGTAGGGGCGGCGATGCGGCGGAAGGTCCGCCCCCGCGCCCGCCAAAGCCCTCCCCTTTAGGGGGTTCGAGCGCCCGGAAAACAGTCCGGTGGACTGTTTTCAGCGAGAACGGGTCGGCAGACCCCCGTCGGTGCCGAACGAAGTGAGGCGGGAGAGGTCGCTCCCTGTAGGGGCGGCGATGCGCCGCCCGCCCCTCGCCCCTACGAAAACGCATCCGCCCACGGCGGGGCGGATGCGGCAGCTTCGTGCTTTAGAACCGATCGGCGTGATACACCGGGTTGGCCTCCTCCACCCAGGCGTCGATCTGCGCCTGATAGGTGTCGGTCAGCTTGTCCTGCAGCGCGTTCGACTCGGTCTCCTCGCGGAGCTCCTCGAACGGCACCGCGCCGGGGGTGATGTCGGCCAGGTAGTAGATGATGTGGATGCCGTACGAGCCGTAGACCGGCGCGCTGATCTGGCCCACCTCGGCAATGGACATCGCGCCCTCGGTGAAGGCGGGGTCCCAGGCGGTGGAATCGGCGGCCACGGCGTAGCCGTTCGTGGCAACGGGCTCGCGGGTCATGCCGGAATCTTCGTTGTACTGCTCGATCAGGCTGTCGAAGTCCGCGCCGGCCTCAAAGGCGTCGACGACCTGCTGGGCCTGGGGGAGCAGCTCTGCGTGCAGCGCCTCGATCTCGGCGGTCGTGGCGGCGATGTCGGCCTCGATCGCGTCCAGGCTGCGGGGCTCGGGCGTGGGCTCGGCCTCGGCCTCGGCGTCCTCCGCGGGGGCCTCGGTGGGCTCCGGCGGGTTCTCCACGGCGTCCTTCTCGGCCTTCAGGGAATTCAGCGTGTTCGACAGCTCGGTGTACTTCGCGGCCTGCTCGTCGTCAAACTTGATCAGCACTTGCTTCACGGCGCGATAGCCCTCGGGGTTCCAGGCGATGGTCTCGCCGGAGTTGCGGGCGTCGTTGTAGGCGCGGTCGTTGCCGGAGAAGCGGCTCTCGGCGTCGGCCACCATCTTGTCGTACTCGGCCTGGATCTCCTCGTCGCTCACGGTCACGCCCTCGGTGATGCTGTTGTACAGCTGTTCGTCCGCGTAGCTCTCGATCAGCTGCTCGGTCAGCGCTTCCTGCGTCAGGCCGTAGTTCGCCATCGCCTCGATGGTCATCTGGCGGGCGGTCTCCTCATCGGACTCCTCGCTGGCGAAGTAGCCCTTGTAGGTTTCGATGTAGGTCTCAAAGTTCTCGGCGGCCTCGGCCTCCAGCTTCGCCTTCGTCTCGTCGTCCAGCTCCGTGAAGCCCAGCGCCTCGGCCTTCTCGTCCAGCACCGCCTGGCGCACGAGGCCCTCCAGGATGCTCTGCTTGAGGGTCGCGGCGTCGTCGGGGGTGATGGTCATGTTGTACTGGGAATAGTAGTTCTCCACCTCCGCGTACTGCGCCTCGGCGTCTTCCTTCCAGATGATGCCGCCGTCGCCGTACTCGGCCACGATCTGGCCTTCGTAGTAGGGCTTGTACAGCTCCACCTCGGCCTCCAGCTCGGCGATGCGCGCGTTCGCCGCGTCCAGCTGGGCCTGCAAATCGTCCGTCTCTGCCAGCGCCGCCGCGCCGAGGACCAGCGCCAGGGCCAGTACCGTGCAGATGAGCTTCTTCATGAGATTCATATGCGTTGCCTCCGTTTCGTTCTCCGCGCGTTCGCGGAACGTCGGTTATGAGTATAGCACAAGCGGCGCAAATTCTCAATGGATGGGGATGATTATTCAAAGTTCATTTACAAATATGGAGGTGGCCCGTCAGGGCTGGAGGGGTTGTACAAAAGCAGCCCCTTCCGATTTCTCGGAAGGGGCTTGGTTGGCGACGCGGAAGGGGCTCGAACCCTCGACCTCCAGCGTGACAGGCTGGCATTCTAACCAACTGAACTACCGCGCCATGATGGTGGGCCTTCAGGGACTTGAACCCCGGACCGATCGGTTATGAGCCGACTGCTCTAACCACTGAGCTAAAGGCCCTTAACCTTTTGCGCTTCTAAAGAAAAATGGCGACCTCTACGGGACTCGAACCCGTGTTACCGCCGTGAAAGGGCGGTGTCTTAACCGCTTGACCAAGAGGTCGCGGATGGTCGGGGTGACAGGATTCGAACCTGCGGCCCCATGCTCCCAAAGCACGTGCGCTACCAAACTGCGCCACACCCCGGCAATGGAGGCTGTGCCTCACAAGCAACAGACTGATTATAGCATGGGCGCGCGGAGATTGTCAAGCCCTCGGCGCGTTATTTTTGCGAAATCGCCGCGCTGGCGGGCCTTTTGCGAAATCCCGGCGGGGGAGGAAGCGGGGCGGGCGGCGCGGAACGTCCCCGGCGTCCGGGAGGGTCGGCGGGCGTCGCGGACGGCACGGCGCAATGAGGGAAGGTTGACCTAGAAACGGCAAAAATACCGATAAATTGACTGTAGGACGGTTGATAACGACGAAGTAGATACCGATCCGGGGCGAATCCGCCAAAAGATAGAGTGGTTTTTAACGGGGACAAGAAATGTGCGCGGATTTTGACGGACCGTTCAATAGTTTGTCGGGAAGCGGCGAGCGCCGCACTTCATTGTGTCATATTCCGGGGTTATCGGCGGTTATAGAACGCATAGCGCCCAAAGGATCGTTAAACTAGACGTTTTCAGGCCCCCTCCCTGCCGGGCGCACGGGGGGGAAGGGGCGCTCCCGGCGCTTGGGAAGTTAGACAAATGCGACGGAAATGTGAACCGGCACAAGGGTGGACAGGGGAAGTAGACAGTGAAAAATGGAAAATAGAGCGAAATGAATAAAAACGAATTGAAAGTAGCCAGATATGCAATGCCTTCAGTGCGCGAAGAAAGTGCTTATCTATATGAGCAGATCCTTCGACTACGCTGACGCTCCGCTCAGGATGACAGGCCCCGTGTCGTTGTCATCCTGAGCGGAGCGTCAGCGCAGTCGAAGGATCTGTACGAAGGGATAATTAGGAACTGAGGAGCGAGGGACAACCTTTGCTTGGTCCCCTTGAATCCAAGGCACACTCTGCGCTTCCTCCGATCCTCCTCCAAACCGCTTTGGCTTGTCGCCCTCATTCCCCGTCCATCCGCAGCCGGAGCGCGTCGAACGCGGCGGCGTCGGCGGGGTCGTGGGTGACCAGCAGCGCGGTGCGCCCCGCGAGCAGCGGCCGGGCGAAGGCGACGGCGCTGTCGCGGGTGGCGGCGTCCAGCCCCTTGAAGGGCTCGTCGAGCAGCACCAGCGGCGAGGGGAAGAGCAGCGCGCGGGCCAGCGCGACCCGCCGGCGCATGCCGCCGCTGAACGCGCTGACGGGCTGGGTGAGCGCGTCGCCCGACAGCCCCAGTTCCCGGAGCGCGGCGTCGATGCGCGCGTCCCGGTCCGGCGTGCGCTTCAGCACCGCCCGCAGGCATCCGGCGGCGGTCAGCTGCGGGGGCAGGCGGTCCTCCTGGAACATCATCGCGAGCCCGCCCTCCGGCACGCCCGAGATCGTCCCGCCGTCCGGCTTCTCCAGTCCGGCGATCAGCCGAAGCAGCGTGGTCTTGCCGCAGCCGGACCGGCCCTCGACGGCGGTCACGCGCCCGTCGGGGAAAACGTGGCTGAACCCGTCCAGCACCACGTGCCCGCCGTAGGCCTTGCGCAGGTTTTGAATGGTGAGATCCATACGTCCTCCCGGTCGGTTTCAGATTTTCTCGATCTCCGCGAGCTTTTTCAGTCCCGCCCGCAGCAGCTTTGCGCAGGCGGCGCTGGCGAACACGATGGCCAGCGTCCAGGCGAACAGGTCGGGCGTGGCGAGGTAGACCTTGGCCCGGTACAGCTTTTCGCCGATCGAGCCGCCGGGGATGCCGATGACCTCCGCGGCCACGCCGCTCTTCCACGCCAGCCCGATCGACACCGACAGCGCCGAGGCCACGCTGGGCAGCGCGGCGGGCAGGTCGACGGCGCGCAGCCGGTTCCAGCGGCCCATGCGGAACACCCGCGCCATCTCCCGAAGCCGCGGGTCGATCTGCCGGATGCCGTCCAGCGTGCCGGCGTACACCACGGGCAGCACGATCACGAACGCGATCAGCACGCTCAGCCGCCGCGACGGCACCCAGATCAGCGCCGCGATCACGAACGACGCCACCGGCACCGAGCGCATGGCCGCCAGCAGCGGCGACAGCAGCTCCGACACGAGCGCGAAGCGCCCCGCCAGCATCGCCAGCGCCATGCCCGCCAGGGCCGCCAGCGCGAAGCCCGACAGGATGTGGCCCAGCGTGAACAGCAGCGAGCGCCAGAAGTCCGCCGTCCGCACCAGTGCCCACAGCCGCGCCAGCGTCGCCGCCGGGGAGGCCAGCAGGATCGGCTGGCCCACGGCCGTCGCCAGCAATTGCCACACCGCCAGCCAGAACGCCGCCGCCAGCGCCGCGCGCAGCCCGGGAGAGAGTTTTTTCATCGGAATCACCTTAAAACTGTAGGGGCGGCGATGCGCCGCCCGCTTCAATCCAGTTGCCACGTTGCGCTTTACCGCGCGGCAGCAATTGGAACCCGGCACAGCCGGGGGCGGGCGCCGCATCGGCGCCCCTATTGGAACCCGGCACAGCCGGGGGCGGGCGCCGCATCGGCGCCCCTACACTGTATTTATCCCACAGGCATTCGTTCTGACAAAGCGCCTATCATGGTTTGCCTTTGCGGTGCGCGTTTGCCAATCAGTAATAGAAATCCTCGCCCGGCAGCGCGCCGCCCACGGCGGCGGGGTCCTGGCTGAACAGCTCGGCCAGGTAGCCGGACAGCTTCGTCTTCATCTCGTCGCCCGCGATGAACACGATGTTGCAGTAGGGCAGGGCCTTCTCGGCCGGGCCGGCCTCCACGATGCCCAGCTCGCCGATCATCGCGGCCGCGGCGGCGGGGTCCTCCTGCGTGAAGGCGACGCTCTCGGCGTAGTCCGCCATGAACTGCTCCACGGCCTCGGGGTTGTTGTCGATGAAGTCCGCGCGGGCTACGGCGATGCCGGTGATCAGCCCGGAGGGGTTCTCGGCGTCGGCCTGCAGCGCGTCCCACTCGGCGTTCAAATCCAGCGCGATGCGCATGTCGTCGGCCTTGCCCAGCGCGACGGTGGCGATGGGCTGGGGCAGCATGGCCACCACGCTCTCATCCTGCAGCACGGCCGCGAGGCACTCCGCGTGCTCCGACTTGAACTCGATGGTCACGTCCTTCTCGGGGTCCAGGCCGTTGCCGCGCAGGATGTAGTTCAGCGCGTACTCCGGCGTCGCGCCCTTTCCGGCGGTCACCAGCGTGCGGCCCTTCAGGTCCGCGACGGTGTGCACGGTGTCGCCGCGCTCCACGATGTAGAGCACGCCCAGCGTGTTGACGGCCAGCACGCGGATCGCGCCGTTGGTGTTGTTGTAGAGCACCGCGCCCAGGTTGGCGGGCACCGCGGCGATGTCCAGGTCGCCCTTCACCAGCAGCGGCACCAGCTCGTCCGGCGCGCCGGAGAGCGTGAAGGCGTAGCGGTCGGCCTTCTCCTTCGCCATCTGGGCCGCGCCCATGCCGGTGGGGCCCTTCAGCGCGCCCACGCGCACGGCGTCTTCCGCCAGCGCGGCGGGGAGGAGCAGCATGGCGACGGCCAGCATCAGGGATACGATTTTACGAAGCATAGCGGTTTCCTCTTTTCTCGTTTGTCTGTCGGCGCACGGGACGCCGCCCGGAAGCCCTGACGTCTACCAATTTAAAATAGACTTCCGGATGCCCAACCATTATAGCACCCTGACCGGGCGAATGCAATCCCGCGCGCGGCTTCACAGGCGCGGACGGCGGCGCGCGCTGTGTTAAAACATGACTTTATTGTGATGGAGAGGGCCCGTAGACCGCCGAAATGTAATAAAAATGAAACAAATCACCCGAATCCATGGACACACGGAAGCGCATATGCTACAATAATCAAGTAACATTGGTAATGATAGGCTACCCATGAAAAGGCCTGCCGGGATGCGTCGCCGCGACCGGGCAACAGGGAGGAAATACATCCATGAAGCGCAATCGATTCCTGGCCATGCTCTGCGCGCTGGCTCTTCTGGTGATGAGCCTGGGCGCGGCGCTGCCAGTCTATGCAGAGGAGGGAGGAGAGCCGGCGCCTGTCGCCGACCCC
>CACYET010000052.1 GCA_902773515.1 uncultured Eubacteriales bacterium
CTTTTTGGAGATGCCCGTGTCGAAGTCGTTGTACAGCCGCACGTCGAACAGCGTGGGGTGGTACTCGGTCACCGTCAGCTCGCGGTTCGCCGTGAAGCTCATCAGCGATTCGTAGCTCATCACCTGCTCCACCAGGTCTTCCGGATAGCTGCCGGTCACGACCAGGTTTTGACGAAGCTGGTCCGCGGTGTATCGATCGCTCATCCCGGCGGCCTTCAGCGCCGCCTCGAGCACCTCGTCCGAGCTCAGGGCATCCACGGTAAACGGGTTGCCGTTGGGGCCTTTGCCCTCCGCGGCGCCGTCAAAGCTGAACTGCAGCGCCGCCGACGCGCTGGTGCGATCGGGATTGGCGGTGAACAGCACGCCCGCCAGGATCGTTCCCGCGATGCCGCAAACCAGCAGCACGATGATCGTATTCTTCAGCCAATGGGTCTGGCCGTTCTGCTTTGTCCGCTTCATTGTTCAGCCGCCTCCTTTCCCGCATTTTCCGCGTCCCTGTCTGGCGATTTCTTCTCCTTCTCGTCCTTCGGCTTGTGCGAGAACTCCGGCGCGAGGCCGCTCAGGAACCACAGCCCGCAGCCGATCACCGCGCCGGCGACCAGCCCGATGATCATGTTCTTCATCGAGGCCTTCAGGAAGTTGTCGGATTTGCCGAGCGCCGCGCTGTGGGCCGCGTAGGTCGTATACAGCGGCTGCGCGAACAGCTCCTCCATGTGCGCGCGGATCGAGTTGTATACCGCGAGGGAGGCGTCGATGGCGGCCTGCAGCTCCTTGTTCGCCTCCTCGATGCTCGCCTGCTCGGCCTGAATGTCGGACCAGGTGGCTATGGCGGTCAGGCTGTTGATCTTGTCCTGCAGGTCCACGATCTTCGCCTCGAGCTCCATCGCCTGGGCGTAGTTATCGGTCTGCTGGAGGATCAACTGGTTGTAGTAGTCCGTCGTCGTCTTCGTCGACTTCGTGGCGTCGCTCTCCTCCATCGACACGAAGATCTCGTCGTTCTTGTAGGTGTCGAGGATGGACTGGGTCGTCGCGATGTTCTCGTTGATCACGTCCAGCTCGGTCTGCGCGTCGCGCAGCTGGTACTGGTAGCTGGTGATCATCGTGTTCTTGCTCTCGACGATGCTGTTCGTGTAGACGTAGGAATACAGGTATTCCACGTTGACCTCCCGCACCGTCTCCAGCGTCTCCATCCAGTCCACCAGCGAGCGGCCCGTCCGCCAGGAGCGGTAGGCCTTGACCGAGCTGGGTTTCGCGTCGCAGTAGTCGTACAGATTCTGCGTCGCCGCGCGTAGCTGGTCCAGGCTCTCCAGGATGTCGGTGTCGTCCACGTCGATGACGGAGATCTCATCGTCCGGCAGCTTGGTGTCGGCGTAGGTCGTCACCAGATAATCGTTGTAGGCCGAGAGGATGCGGTCCAACAGCTGGCGCAGCTCCGCGTCCGTCAGCTCGATCTTCTTCTTGTCCTCGGCGCTGTTGCTGAAGCCATTTGTCAGGGAGACCACAAACGTGTTCTCATACTTCAGCTGAAGGTCCTGCACCATCTGGTACGCGCCGGAATTCTTTTCCTCCACCATGCTGGCGGCCACTTCCTGCTGCCGCCGGCTCTCCTCGGAGAGGATGCGTTCGATGCCGATGTTCCGGCGAAGCGCGCCGACCTGCACCGGCTCGGACAGCTCCATCCCCTCCAGCGCGCTCGACAGCACGTAGGAGGAGGTGATCTGGGTCAGGTCCAGCTCTTCCCCCTTGACGGCCTTGGCGACATCCGACGCGTTCTCCAGCGCCACCCCGTTCGGCGCGGTCAGATCCTCCACCGGCACCATCGGGATATCGTCGTTCGGGTCCATCGCCAAAATCTGCTCGGCGGTCAGGCTGGGGTCCAGCACCTCGTACTTCAGCGTCACCACCGAGGAGACCTTCAGCGGCGCGCGGGTGAACTGATACAGCACCAGCGGTGCGCACAGGCCCACGACCATGCACAGCACCAGCACCCACGCGTACACGCGCCAGCGCAGCTTCATCGTGTGGAACACGCGGCCCAGGTCGATGGTGTCCTCATCGCCGCCGGGGTTGCTCACCAGGACTTGAATCTGGGCGTCCTTATCGATGGTCAGCCCGTTGTCCCTTCGCTCGTTGTTATCCAAACCCGTATCCTCCATTTCGTTCTTCACCGGCTGGAGCATTCGACATGAAACGCGCACGTCGAGCGCCTCCGGGCCAGTATACGTACATGTACCCAATCCTACAAATATATTATACCGTACTTTCAGACGCCCGTCAATCTTCTTTTCCCAATGTCCGGTGAATGTAACAAACATTTCCCTTCTTCGCCTCAGACGCGGCGCATGCGCGGGACGGACGGTTGCCCGGACGGCGCGATTATGATAGAATAGACGGGGGATATGGATGCCGGTCTGTTTTAGGGCCGGCGGCGGCAGACGTCCCGGCCGCGTACAAAGGAGGCGTTCCCTTGACACACACGCAATGGTACAAGGATCGGGTCTTCTATCAGATCTGGCCGCGCAGCTTCAAGGATGGCGATGGCGACGGCCTGGGCGACCTCTGGGGCGTCTATGAAAAGCTGGACTACATCCGGTCGCTCGGCGTGGACGGCATCTGGTTTTCGCCGTTGTACCCGTCGCCGGGGGTGGACTGCGGCTATGACATCTCCGACTACATGGACATCGCCCCGGAGTTCGGCGGCATGGCGGCCTTCGACAAGGTGCTGGAGGGCGCGCACGCCCGGGGCATGAAGGTGATCATGGACCTGGTGGTGAACCACACCAGCAGCCGGCACGAGTGGTTCCAGAAGAGCCGGCGGCGCATCGACCCCTACACGGACTACTACATCTGGCGGCCCGGGAAAGCAAACGGCAGGCTGCCCAACAACTGGGACAGCCTGTTCGAGGGCAAGGCCTGGCAGTTCGACGAGGTGCGCGGCGAATACTACCTGCACCTGTTCGCCATCGAGCAGCCGGACCTCAACATGGACAACCCCCTCGTGCGGGAGGAGGTGAAGAAGATCCTGCGCTTCTGGCTGGACAAGGGCGTGGACGGCTTCCGCGAGGACGTCATCACGTTCATCTCCAAGGCCGACGGCCTGCCGAACGACCGGCTGATGCCCGCCGCCCGCGGCCTTCGCAAATACAACCACGGCCCGCACATCCATCAGTACCTCCGGGAGTTCTACGACGACGTGCTCGCGGATTACGACTGCATGACCTTGGCCGAGGCCCCCATGGTGAATCCGAAGAAGGCGCTCACCTACATCGAGGAGAAGCCCGGCCAGGAGATCGACATGATGATCCAGTTCCAGACGATGAACGCGGACTGCCTGGCCACCGAATACGTGCACCTGCCCTTCTCGCTGCGCAAGCTGAAGCGCGCCTGGTCGCGCTGGCAGCGCGGCCTGGAGGGCCGGGGCTGGAACATGCTCTACCTGGAGAACCACGACCATCCCCGCGTCATCTCCCGCTACGGCAGCGAGAGAATGCGCGAGCGGAGCGGCAAGGCGCTGGCCGTGGCCTACCTGTTCCAGAAGGGCACGCCGTTTATCTACCAGGGCCAGGAGATCGGCATGACCAACTGGTATCCCGAGGACCCGGAGATGTACGAGGACGTGCAGACCCGCTGGCACTACTTCAACATCGCGACCAGGAAGTCGCCCGAGAAACGGCTGAGGCGGCTGTGGCTGGCCTCGCGCGACTCGGCCCGCACGCCCGTGCAGTGGACGGACGGCCCCAACGCCGGCTTCACCGAGGGCGAGCCCTGGTTCTACGTGAACGGGAACTACAGAGAGGTGAACGTCGCCCGCGCCGAGGCCGACCCGGATTCGCTGCTGAACTTCTACCGGCGCGCCGTCGCCCTGCGCAAGCGGCTGCCGGTCGTTCGGGACGGTTCCTATCGGGAATACGACGCCCTCTCCGGCCGGCGCTACGTCTACGCGCGGGAGGGCGCGGGCCAGCGGCTTCTGGTGGTCTGCTCGTTCAGCGAGGCCGAACAGCGCTTCCGCGCCCCGGCGGGCTTTGACCTGGGCGCGGCCGAGCTCGCGCTGCAAAACTATCCCGACGCCCCGGTGGACGCGCTGCGCCCCTACGAGTGCCGCGTGTACCTCTGGCAGCGGCAGGCCGCGCCGCGTTACAGCTGCGCGAAGTCCCCGACGACCGGCAGCGGCTCGTAGCGGCCCTTCAGGGCTTGCGCGATGCCCATGACCGACAGGATCACGACGGCGAGGCTCAGGATGTCGCCGGCGAAGCCGATCAGACCGTGGAAGCGCGTCATCACGCCGGTGATCGTCCCGGCGATCGCCAGGACGAAGCCCTGGCCCAGGTGGCGGCGCGACAGCTCGTCGCCCTTGTTGCGGATGATGAGTGCGATGATCCAGAAGACCCAGCCCAGATAGCTGAAAACGGCGGCAAGCTTGTCTTTCTTCTCGGTGTACATGGTGTGAACCTCCTCTTCGGTCGTGCGGTCGGCGCGCGTTGTTCGCTCGCCCGGTTGATGGGAACATTGTAGCACCGCCGCATGAGAAGACAAGGAAGAGAGGATTAGAATAACATGAGAATAGAGACGGAGCGCTTATATATCGTGGAATTCACGCCGGACATGGCGCGGGACGTCCACGCGAACTCGCTGGACGACGACACGCGGCGATTCGTGCCGGACGAGGTGTTTGCCACGGTCGATGCGGCGCGGCGGGCCGTCGAATTCCTGATGGCGCAGTACGGGCGGTCGGACGACCCGCAGGCGTACCCGGTGCTGGCGAAGGCCGACGGCGCGAACGTCGGCTACGTGCAGCTGGTGCCGCTGGACGGCGGCAGGTGGGAGATCGGATACCACATCGCCCGCAGGTACGTCGGCAATGGTTACGCGACGGAGGCCGTCCGGGCGTTTCTGCCGAAGATGGCGGAAAAACTCGGCATCCGCGAGGTGTACGGCGTCTGCCTGCGGGACAACCTGGCCTCCCGGCGCGTGCTGGAGAAGTGCGGGTTCGAGCCGGTGTTCGAGGGCGTGGGGGACTATCAGGGCCAGAAGCGGGAGATATTTGTGAGTGTCCGCAGGCTGTGATCCCCGCGAAAGCGCAGCCGTCAACCCCACAAACGGACAATTGGACCGGCGTTCGCGACGATTGGTGGGATTTGAGTTGTGGACGGCCCGGAAAAGTGCTATGATGGTGCCAACGCGAAAGGGAGAAAGTCCCGGAAAGGGGTCAGAAGAGCCATGAGCGGAAACGCGATGCTTGAGATCAGGAACTATTCCAAGTCCTACGGCGGAAACAAGAAGGCCGTGGACGACATATCGCTCAGCGTGATGGGCGGGGATATCTTCGGCTTCATCGGCCACAACGGTGCGGGCAAGTCCACGACCATTCGCGCCGTGGTGGGCGTGCTCGACTTCACCGAGGGCGAGATCGCGATCGACGGCCACTCCGTCAAGCGCGAGCCCATCGCCTGCAAGCGCGTCACGGCCTACATCCCGGACAACCCGGACCTCTACGAAAACCTGACCGGCATCCAATATTTGAACTTTGTCGCGGACGTGTTCGGCATCGGGGCCGCGGAGCGCGAGGCGCGCATCCAAAAGTACGCCGACCTGTTTGAGATCACGGACGCGCTGGGCGACCTGATCGGCTCCTACTCCCACGGCATGAAGCAGAAGACG
Source organism: uncultured Eubacteriales bacterium (assembly GCA_902773515.1). Taxonomy (GTDB): domain Bacteria; phylum Bacillota; class Clostridia; order Christensenellales; family Aristaeellaceae; genus UBA2862. Next base: position 5,659 of record CACYET010000052.1, read on the forward strand.
GCCATCATCTCCGCGCTGATCCACGAGCCGAAGCTGCTCGTGTTGGACGAGCCCTTTGTGGGCCTTGATCCGAAGGCCACCTTCACGCTGAAGGAGATCATGCGCGAGATGTGCCAAAAGGGCACGGCCATCTTCTTCTCCACGCACGTGCTGGACGTGGCGGAAAAGCTGTGCAACAAGGTCGCCATCATCAAGCATGGCAGGATCATCGCCTCCGGTACGATGGAGGAACTCACCGAGGGACACTCGCTGGAAGAGGCGTTTTTGGAGGCGGACGGCAATGAATAACGGTTGGCTCCTGTTGAGGACGCTGCTCTTGTCCACGAGCCGGCGCAACATCCTCCGGTTCTCCACCGATAAAAAGAAGCGGCGCAGGATCATCGGCAACGCCGTCGGGTTTGCCGTCGTGTACGCGATGCTGGTGGCGCTGTGCGTCGCGCTGTGCGTCGGCTACGGGAAGTTCGGCATCATCGGCGCCGCGCCGGTGATGTGCGCGCTGATGATCAGCGCGATGGCGTTTTTCCTCACGCTGTTCAAGACGAACGGCTACCTGTTCCACTTCCGGGAATACGACATGCTGATGTCGCTGCCGTTTTCGTCCGGCACGGTGGCGGGCTGCAAGTTTTTGTACATGTACGTCAAGAGCCTGCCCTGGTACATGAGCGTCTCGCTGGCGATGATGATCGGCTACGGCTGGTTTGCCCATCCGCCCGTGGTCGTCTACCCGCTGTGGATCGCGCTGTCGCTGCTTTTGCCGGGCATCCCGATGCTGGCCGCGGCGTTTTTGGGCTTCCTGATCGCGCGGATCAGCGCCGGGTTCAGGAGGACGAACATCGTCCAGACTGTATTGACGTTCCTCTTCGTGATCTTCTGCTTCTCGCTGCGCTTCATCATCGAGGACATCTTCCGGAACGACAAGGTGCAGTCGACGCTGATGCTGGCGTCGCAGTTGACCGGCGGCGCGGCGAAGGTCTACCTGCCCGCGGGCTGGTTCGAGGACGCGATCACGAAGACAAGCGTTTCGGACGCGCTGCTGCTGGTCGGGGCGACCGTGCTGCTGTTCGCTATCGTGTTCGCGATCGTCGGGCGCTCCTACCGGAACATCAACTCCGCGCTGAAGTCGCACGCGGCCGCGAAGAGCTACCGCATGACGGCCCAGAGGAAGCGGAGCGCGCTGCTGGCGATCGCCCACAAGGAGTTCCGGCGGCTGATGGGCTCGACCGCCTACATGGTCAACGGCGCGATGGGGGTGGTCCTGGCGGCCCTGCTGGGGCTCGCCACGCTGATCATCGGCTTTGACAGGATCGTCAAGACGGTGACGAACGGCGCGCCGTTCCAGTCGTCGATCCTCCAGCCGGCGATCCCGTTCATCGTCTACTTCTTCATCGGCATGATGTCGACCACGGCGTGCTCGCCGTCGCTGGAGGGCAAGAACTACTGGATTCTCCAGAGCCTTCCGATCGAAAAGAAGACCGTGTACCAGGGCAAGATGCTGTTCAACATGTGCCTGACGGTGCCGTTCATGGCCTTCTCGACGCTGTGCCTGTGCGTCTCGGCGAAGGTGCCCGCGCTGAACACGGCGCTGTACCTCTTGCTGGGCGTCGCGCTGTGCGCCTTCTCGACGGCCTGGGGGTGCGTTTGCGGCGTGCGCCACATGCGGCTCGACTGGGAGAACGAGATCGAGGTGATCAAGCAGGGCGCGGCGGTCGCGATCTACCTGCTGCCCAACATGTTTGTGGTGATGGGGCTGGTCGTGCTGATGGTCGTGCTCGGCATGCGGATGGATCACCGGCTGCTGACGCTGATCATGACGCTGATCGCGGGGATACTGGCCGCGCTGAGCTACGCGCGCGTCATGGCCCTCGCGAAGAAGTAAAAAAGCGGGCGGCGCAACGCCGCCCCTACGGGTTTTGGGGGACCAGATTGCCACGTCGCATCCTTGCGGATGCTCCTCGCAATGACGCACGACAATGCGCAGACAAACAACGTCATTGCGAGGAGCGAAGCGACGTGGCAATCTGGTCCCCTTGCCAACAAACACCTGTTACACCGTGCAACGGGTGTTTAATTCAACCTCTCACTTCTCCGCCAGCGGAATCCCCACAATTACAAACGCCTTGACATACCCTCCGTCGGCGTCCGCGATGCGCAGCGCGCCGCCCATCAGGCGGGCGATCTTCGCCGCGATCGCCAGGCCCAGGCCGCTGCCGCCGCGGCTGGTGCGGGCCTCGTCGGCGGTGACGAAGGGCCGAAGCAGCGCCTCGCGCGCCTCGGGCGGGATCGGTGCGTCGTCGTCGGCGACGCAGATCAGCAGCCTGCCGTCCACTTCCTTCGCGGCGACGCGCACCTTCGCGCCCTCCGCGTTGTGCTTGAGTTGCTGCCCCACTCGTAGACGGTCTCCTCGTCCGCGCGGACGCCGTTTTCGATGTCGGCAAAGCCGTAGCAGCGGGTGAAGAGCACGCCGTCCGCGTCGTACACGCTCACCGCGCAGGAGGTCAGCCCGGCCTCGCGCTCGGCGATGTAGGCGTCGACGCGGCTTTCGATCTCGCCATAGGGGATGCCTGAGGGCGTCGCCTTATCGGAGACCGGTTCGGCCAGCGGGGCAGGCTCTGCCAGCGGGGCAGGCTCTGCCAGCGCCGCGGCAGACAGGGCCATGGTCATCAGGATCGTCAGGATCGCAATCAGGATCCGCTTCATGTCGCATCGCCTCGCTTCAGTGGATGGACACAGGATATATGGAGAAGATGTCGCTGTCCGTCGGGTACGCCTCGCGCCGGGAGCATCCCGACGCGGACATCCACGGGCTGGAGAAGCTCGCGGATGAGAGGATGTACCGGGAGAAGAACCGCTACTACAGCATCCCGGGCATCGACCGCAGGCGGGCCAACTGGGAGAATTAGACAGATAGACAGCGCCGCCCGGCAGGGCGGCGCTGTCTATTGAATGGAAATCGAAGGGGATCGGCGTCAGCGGCAGGCGTACACGGCGGGCATCAGCATCAGCGGTGCCAGCACGTCGGGCTGCAGCTCGGACATCGACGCGCTCTTGGGGCTCTCCCCGTCGCGGGCGCGGATGAAGCGGGCGACCAGGCCGCGGACGGCGTCGCCGAACGAAGACTCGCGCGCGCGGCGGGCCTGCTCGGCCTCCGCCTTCGCGGCGCGGGCGCGCGCTCGCTGCGCGAGCTTCGCCGCGTCCAGCAGCCTCCACTCGCTCGCCTCCAGGGCGGCCCGAGCCTCCTCCGTGCTCACGCAGATCGTCTCGGACAGCATTTGCGTCATCTTTTCGCGCGTCATGGCTTGCATCTCCCGTTCGATTTGATGGGTCCATTATAGCGCGCGAAAATGAGATGGCAAGGAAATTGGATTAGAGATTCATTAGAATATGCGGCCGCGGCCCTCATATTGCCGGATCGCCTCTCCCCGCGAAGGAGAAATCACAGGTATTGGTTGAACTCCAGCTTTTCGCGGTTGGGGCCGAGGATCGTGAAGTACTTGACGCCGTGGTCCCAGAAGGGCAGCTGGCCCTCCTCGATGACCTCCAGATGCATCTCGTCGGCGATGCGGCGGGCCTCGTCCACGTCGGTCACGTTCAGGGCGATGTGGTCCACCGCGCCGTTGACGCCGACGGCCTTGAAGTTCTGGTAGGTCTCGATGGTCAGGTCGCCCAGCCGCAGGAAGGCGACCTGCTCGTCGCCGTTGGCGGCGCGGTGGGCCACCTCAAAGCCCAGGGAGACGTAGAAGTCGATGGTCCTGTTCAGGTCGTTGGTCGGGATGCCGATGTGCTGCAAGCCCGTCGCCACTTTGGAAAAAGCCATGGTGTACCTCCTTCGCGTCGTTCGTCGTTCGTCGGTCGTTGTTCGTTTGATCGGATGATCTCCAAACAGTATTGTAACATAGCCCCGCGCGGATGTCCAGACGAAAAGCGGGGCGTATCGACAGCGATCGAATTATATACGGTGTAAAAAAGAGCCACCCGAAAGGGTGGCTCTGATCTGGTACACCATCAGGGGCTCGATTCTCGCCTGCGGGCTCGGTCAGGGCGGGCTCTGGAAGCCCACTGGGCTTCCATTCACTCCCCGCCCTTCGAGCCCCTGATAAACAAGGAAGCCACCCCTATGGGGTGGCTTTGGTACACCATCAGGGGCTCGAACCCTGGACACCCTGATTAAGAGTCAGGTGCTCTACCAACTGAGCTAATGGTGCA
>CACYET010000053.1 GCA_902773515.1 uncultured Eubacteriales bacterium
GGGCGATACACGATCAGGCCGGGCACGGCGCGCAGGCCGGCCAGCTGCTCGATGGGCTGGTGGGTCGGGCCGTCCTCGCCGACGCCGATGGAGTCGTGGGTGAGGATGTAGGGGATGCCCAGGTCCATGATGCTGGACATGCGCATGGCGTTCTTCATGTAGTCCGAGAACACGAAGAAGGTCGCGCAGTAGGGCCGCAGGCCGCCGTGCAGCTTGATGCCGTTGCAGATCGCGGCCATCGCGTGCTCGCGCACGCCGAAGTGGATGTTCTGGCCCTCGGGGGTCTCGGCGGAGAAGTCGCCCTTGCCCTTCATGTTGCTCTTGTTGGAGGGCGCGAGGTCGGCGGAGCCGCCGAACAGGTTGGGAATGCGCTCGGCCAGGCGGTTGAGCGTCACGCCGCTGGAATTGCGGGTGGCGGACTTACCCTCGAACGCGAACAGCTCCTCGTCCTTGGTCAGGTCCACGGGCAGCTCGTCGGAGAACCACACGTCCCACTCCGCCTTGAGCTCCGGATAGGCCTTGGCGTACTCGGCGAACAGCTCTTCCCACGCGGCCTGGGCCTTCTTGCCCTTCTCCTGCGTCTTGGCCGTGCACTCGTAGACCTCCTCCGGCACGCCGAAGGGCTCCTCGCAGGGCCAACCGAGGTTTTTCTTGGTGATGGCGATGTTCTCCTCGCCGAGGGGCTCGCCGTGGGCGGCGCTCATGCCCTGCTTGGGCGAGCCGTAGCCGATGGTGGTGTGGGTGACCACCAGGGTGGGCTTGTCGCTGTGCTTGGCCAGCTTCAGCGCGGCGTCCACCTGCTTCCAGCAGTTGCCCTCCTTCACGTCCACCACGTTCCAGCCGTAGGCGCGGAAGCGGGCGGGCACGTCCTCGCGGAAGGCGATGTCGGTGTTGCCCTCGATGGAGATCTCGTTGTCGTCGTACACGGCGATCAGCTTGTTCAGGCCCAGCGTGCCCGCCAGCGAGCAGGCCTCGTGACTGATGCCCTCCATCATGCAGCCGTCGCCCAGGATGCACCAGGTATAATGGTCCACCACGTTGAAGCCCTCGCGGTTGAACTTCGCCGCCAGGTGCTTCTCGGCCATGGCCATGCCCACCGCGTTGGCGATGCCCTGGCCCAGCGGGCCGGTGGTGGTCTCCACGCCGCGGGTGTGGCCGTACTCGGGATGGCCGGGCGTCAGCGAGCCGAACTGGCGGAACTGCTTGAGGTCCTCGATGGTCAGGCCGTAGCCGAACAGGTGCAGCAGCGAATACATCAGCATCGAACCGTGGCCGGAGGACAGCACAAACCTGTCGCGGTTGGGCCACTTGGGATCGGCGGGATTGTGGGTCATTTCCTTGCCCCAGATGGCGTAGGCGGCGGGCGCCGCGCCCATGGGCATGCCGGGATGACCGGACTTGGCCTTCTGAACGCCCTCGGCGGTCAGGATGCGGATCGCGTTGACGACCATGCTCTCTTTGCTCATTGGAATGCACTCCTATCTGAATGATATTGGGTTTCACGTTCATATGGAAGGATATACCTGCCCTCATTTTCATTATAACATAACAGACATGTCCCGGACAAGTAGGAAAAACAAAAACCGTAGGGACGCTCAAATCGCCTTCCTCAGCGGCTCCAGATCCGCTTTTTCAGTGTTCCGGATCACGTCGTACAGCGCGGCGAGGATGCGCTTCACGCCGCCGGGGACGGCGCTCTCGGCGTTGAGGGCCATCACCGGGTCGTGCACGGACATGCGCAGCTGGAACCAGGCGTTGTTCACACCGCCGTCCAGGTTGAACGTGATGCGCACGCCCTCGCGGTTGTCCGGGGCCACCTGCCACTCGGGGTGGGTGAGCGAGTGCGACAGGATGATCTCCACGATCTCCTGCGCCTCCTCCTCCGGCTCCCAGTCCTCGAACGGGAGGATCGGCAGGCGGATCTCGGCGCTCTCCACCGGCTCCTGCAGATCGTCGATCAGCGCGGACAGCGCCTGTCCCTCGCGCTTGCGGTTCAGCGCTTCGCAGATCAGCCGCGTGGCCAGGTACAGCCCGTCGTCCAAAAAGCCGTTCTCGCGGAAGGCAGCGTGGCCGCTGGTCTCGATGGCGATGGGGCAGTCGATGCCCTCGGCGTTGAGGCGCACGGCCTCGTCGATCACGTTGCGGTAGCCGCGCTTGAAGCGGTAGTGCACGCCGCCCCACTCCGCGATGAACGCCGTCAGGCCCGAGCTGGTCACGCTGTCGGTGACGAACGTCAGCCCCGGGCGCGCGTCCAGCAGCACGGCCGCCACCAGCGCGATCAGCCGGTTCTGGGCGATGGGCCTGCCGTCCTGGTCCACGAACGCGGCGCGCGCGCCGTCAGCCGTGAAGGCCACGCCCAGGTCCGCGCGGTACTCCGCCACGGCCCTGGCCAGCGCGCCGAGCGTCGCCGGATCGTCGGGGCTCGAGAACGCCGGCGCGCCGTCCGGCGCGAGGCTGCCCTCGGTCTCTGCGCCCAGCTCCTCCAGGAAGCGGGCAAACTCCGCGCCCACGCCGCAGCGCGCGTCCACGATCACCCGCATGCCCAACAGCGGCTTCAGCGCGTCGTCCTCCAGGAACCGCGCGGCCTCGCGGCGCAGGTTTTCATAGTAGCGCTCCGTGGCGTCGAGCTTCACCACCAGGCGCTCCGGCACCTCCGACTCCCCGGCGCGCCGCAGGATCTCCTCCACGTCCGCGCCGTGCAGGCCGCCCTTCGAGGTCATGAACCGCAGGCCGTTCAGCCCCGGCTGCGCGGCGGTGGCGGTCACCATCACGGCGCCGTCGGCCCGGTCGGGCCCGTCCGGCATCACGCGCGTGAACAGCGCGGGGGAGGCGCACTGGCCGCAGTCCAGCACGTCGCAGTCCGCGGCGGTGATGCCCCGCGTCACCGCGGCCTTGATGCGCGCGCCGGAGGGACGCTCGTCCCGGCCGATGGCCAGGGTGAGGGCGTCGGGGGTGGTGTCCAGCTTGTCGGCGAGCCACGTGGCAAAGGCGTAGCCCAGCCTTTCGGCCCGCGCGTCGGTCAACAACAATTCCGGCCCGCGAACCTCCGAGCCGCTTCTCAGCTTCAGCCAATTGATACTGTCGGTATCCATGGGGTCATCCTTTCTCAATACACTCTGTTTGTGCTCCGCAAGGTCAATCAATGCTTGCCTCGCCCCCGTGAGGGGGAGAGGTGGCCCGGCGAAGCCGGGACGGAGAGGGGGTTATTTCTTCTTTTTCTTGCTCTGCGCCTTCACGACGGGCACGGCCCCCGTCCGGCCCAGCTCGGCCTTCACGCGCTGCTTCTCGGCCGCGATGCGCCGCAGCCTTTCCCGCCGCGCCCGCAGCGAGGCGACGGCCAGGATCGTGATCATCACGGTCAGCGCCGCGCCCGCGATCACCAGCAGCACGATGAACGTGGACGCGCTGCCGCCCACCTTCACCGACTCGCCCTCCAGGTCCATGCCCGCGCGGCCCACGCGCTCCGGGGTCGCGCCGTCGGAGGCGATGACGATGTCGATCGGCGCGGTGGACACGGTGCGCTGGTGGCCGTCGGCGTCGGTGTAGTTGAGGCAGAACACGAACTGCGCGTCCGCGTCCACCTCGTAGCTGGCGCTGCACTGCAGGGGCTGGCCCGTGGGCAGCACCGCCAGGCGGCGGATCTCGCCGCGGTTCACCTCGTACAGCAGCGCGTCGCGCGCCATCACGTTGCCCTCGTTGGCCAGCGCGAAGTCAAACGTCACCTGGCCGGCGCGGTTGATGCGCGGCGTGCGCGGCGCGGCCCGCAGCTCGACGATCACCTGCGCGTCCTCGGCCTCGCCGGAGAGCGTCAGCGTCTGCGTGCGCATGTCCAGCTCTTCGCCCGCGCCGCTGGAGCCCCGCACGCGCCAGCGATAGTCGCCCTCGCCGCGCAGGGGATAGGTGTGGCTCACCTCCACCGGCGCGCCGCCGCTGGGCAGCGTCAGCGCGTCGGCGATCACGCCGCCGTACACGTCGTCCAGCACCGTCACGCCCGTGTAGTCCACGTTGCCGGTGTTGGTCAGGATCAGTATCGCGTCCGCGGTGCCGTCCTCGAACACGGTGCGGCCCACCGAGAACGACAGCTCCAGCCCGCTGCCGGCGATGCCGATGGGCAGCGGGTCCAGCTGGCGGGTGCGGGTGTCGCCGGAGGGCACGTCGTACTCCAGCGAGGGCGCGGACTGCGCCGCCTCGTTCAGCGTCACGCGGCTGATGAACGTCTTGCTCTCGCCCACGTCCAGCTGCTCCAGACGCCCGGTGAAGTCGCCCAGCGCGTCCCGCAGCCGAAGCCGCGTCAGCGCCACGTTGCCGGTGTTGGAAACCTTGTAGATCACCGTCACCTGCCCGCCCTGGGGCACGTGGTCCGAGGACAGCCGCCGCGTGAAGTCCACGCCGGGCTGGGCCTCGCCCCGCGCGATGGCGGCGCTGAGCGGGTAGTTGATCTTCGCCTCGCCGGCGATCATCGGGTCGTGGCTGACCGTGTAGGTGATCTCCCCGGCGTCGAGCTCCTCCTCGGTCACGGTGTGCGGGCGCATCAGCGTCTGCGTCTCGCCCGGGCCGATCTGCCCGATCGGCTCGGACAGCTGGCCGTCCGCCGACGACAGGTACACGTTGCGCACGGGCCGGTCCGTCCGGTTCTCGATCACGAACGTCATCGTCACGTCCCCGGGCGCCACCATCACGCTGGGCTGCACCGTGAAGTCGATGGCCAGGCTCGTGGCGGTCTCGCCGCCGTCCGCCAGCGCGATGCCCAGGGCGCACAAAGCCGCGACCGCCCCCAACAGGACCGCCCGCCGCAGCCAGCGCCACACTGCCGCCATCGCCATCTCTCCGTTCCGCATCCCCGCATCCGCGCCCGCAATCGCAATCATGATCGCAATCGCAATCATGATCGCAATCGCAATCGTGATCGCAGTCCATAAAACACCTACTCTATTTTATTGCATTTTGGCACGCCCTGTCAAGGCATATCCGCGCCGCCCGTCCAGACGAAAATTTACATTCCGCCTATTGCATTTCCCACCCAAACATGCTATAATACCTCTCGTTCGATGCCGTGGCATCGACTATGGGGCATTAGCACAGTTGGCTAGCGCGCTACATTCGCATTGTAGAGGTCACCGGTTCGAATCCGGTATGCTCCACCAATACAGACAAATCCGAACCACGAATGGTTCGGATTTGTTCTACTCTCAAGCAATATGATTGCTTAAATCAGTATTCATATGCGATAAATAGTCTTCAAGTCAATGTGTGATTTGTACAGTTATTAAGTATATATAAAAGTGTACCGTGAAATACCTGAAATCTATATCATTAGTATAGGAGTATCGAGGTACGTACAACTGCAAGCCTTTCAGATCATGGAAGTGACATAGCTCAAATATCGATGGCGATTCAAAAATCAAAATACGATGGGTCAGAAGAAAAGTTTAATGAATGGATTTTTCGTTTGAGAGATGCCACAGAGGAAGGGACTGAGTAACACCTTTTAACGATTTGCCGCACAATTTAATTATTCCCACACCTTTTAATTATTCGACCACATTTTAATTATTTGTCGGTCGGCGCTGCACAGGGGGTAAGTTTCCCCGGTATCGCATACGCACAATGACAACTGCATAAAGTATCAAGGGCCTTCACAGCTCTGCCGGAATGACCGGTAGGACCGTGAAAGCCCTTGATTTCTTTATGTTTTGGGCACTTATGTGCCGGAGGCTGTCTTTCACATTTGTATCAAAGACAGCGTCTTTATAGACGTGGGCTGCGGCAGCGGCGCGCTGGCCATCGCCGTGGCGAAGCGCAATCCGCAGGCGTCCGTCATCGGCATCGACCGCTGGGGTGCGGAGTACGCCTCCTTCAACAAGGCGCTGTGTGAGAACAACGCGAAGGCGGAGGGTGTCGGCAACACGACTTTCCGGCAGGGCGACGCAACCCACCTCGACTTCCCGGACGGGACCTTCGACGCCGTGGTCAGCAACTACGTCTACCACAACATCCCCGGCGAGCGGCAGAAGTATCTGCTGGAAACCCTGCGGACGCTGAAGAAGGGCGGCGCGTTCGCCCTGCACGACATCTTCTCAAAGTCGAAGTACGGCGGCATGCAGGCGTTTGTTCAAAAACTCAAGGATATGGGCTGCCAGAAGGTCGAGCTGATCGACACCACGAACGGCCAGTTCATGACGCCCTTTGAGGCGCGCTGGATGGCGCTGTCCGGCTCGGCGCTGCTGGTCGGCATCAAGTAGAGCAAGCGGACGCTTGAAGGAGAGATACATGGGATGATCGTTCAGAGGACATCCGTTTTCCCCGCGCCGCGGGACGCGGTTTTCAAAAAGCTGCAAAGGCTGGAGACGCTGCAGGCGATCGCGAAGCCCTGGGCGACCTTCGAGCCGGTCGGCGATGCCGGGGACGTCTGGATGGTCGGCGGCGCAGCACCAGGTCGTTGAGCACGTGGTAGCCGTCCAGCGGCGGGATCGGCAGCAGGTTGAACACGCAGAGCACGAGGTTGGTGACGGTGAAGTAGTAGAGCATCTGGAACAGGTACCCGACGATCTCGCCGAAGCTCTCCTCCACCTGCCAGATGGCGACGTTGTAGTAGTCGTAGCGCTCGAACAGCAGCGGCAGGTACTGGCTCGTCGTGGGGTCCGCCGAGCGGCGGATGGCGGCGATCAGCAGGCCCAGCATGAGGATATTCCCCACGCAGAACAGGATCAGGTTCATCGTCACGCCCGCCACGGCCACCTTCAGGTCGTCCATGCGGTAGTTGCGATAGTTGCGCGGGTTTACCGGCACGGGCTTGGCCCAGCCGAAGCCCACCAGCAGCATCAGCGCCGTGCCCAGCGGGTCCAGGTGCTTGAGCGGGTTCACCGTCAGGCGGCCCATCATCTTCGCCGTGTCGTCGCCGCAGCGGTGCGCCGTCCAGGCGTGGGCGAACTCGTGCAGCGACAGCGCCAGTATGCGCCCCGGAAACGCGAGCAGGAAGAAGACCAGCATGCCCTTCGGGTCGCGGAAGAACTGGTCGATATAGCTGATCAAGGGGACTCCCTCCCATGCAGTCGGATTATTGATGCTATTATACCGGTTTGGGGGGGATGCAAGGGGGCGTTTTTTACGGGCGGTTGCAAAAAAAGACTTTCCGCGGTATACTGTTGCACAGATAAAGCCATTTGCGAAGGATGGGTGCGCATATGGGAAGGACTGCCGTCGAACGAAGGATGCCCGGCGCTGTGCGCCTGGGCGCGGCGCTCGTGGCGCTGGCGTGGCTGGCGTCCGCTTCGGCGTGCGCCGAGGCCGCCGCCGCGCCGCTGTTCTCGCGCGGCTACGTGGAGATGCTGGGCATCGGCCCCACGCTGGCGCTGCTGGCGGCGCTGGCCTTCACGGTGCGGATCGACCCGTACATCCGCCGCCAGGACAGGCGGACCATGCTGCTCATCAGCGTGCTGGTGCTCTGCCTCGTCGCGCAGAACTATGTGGAGTACCGGCTGGTCATGTCCGCGCCGAAGATCGTCGCGCGCACGCTCGTGTCCTCCTTCGGCTATTCCGTGCGACCGGCGATCCTCGTGCTGTTCTTTCACATCGTCCGGCCGCAGGGCCGGTATCGCTGGGCGTGGCTGGCGGTCGGGGCGAACGCGCTGTTGTACCTGACCTCGCTGTTCACGCACCTGTGCTTCTGGATCAGCGAGGACAACCACTACGTGGCCGGGCCGCTCTCTGAAACCTGCCTCGTCGTCAGCGCCGCGCTGATCGCCTGCCTGCTCTACATGACCCTGCGCGCCTTTCACCCGGCCCAGCGCCGCGAGGCCTGGATTCCCGTGTTCGTGCTGCTGCTGATCGTGCTGTCCGTGGCGCTGGACTATTCCATCGGCGACGAGAACCAGCCGATTTCCTATTTGACGGTCGCGGTGGCGATCAGCTGTGCGTTCTATTACATCTGGCTGCATTTGCAGTTCGTGCGAGAGCACGAGCAGGCCCTGCAGGCCGAGCAGCGCATCCAGATCATGATTTCGCAGATCCAGCCGCACTTTTTGTACAACACGCTCTCCACCATCCAGGCGCTCTGCCGGGAGGACCCGCAGCGCGCCGAGTGCGTGGTCAAGCGCTTCGGCACCTACCTGCGCCAGAACATCGATTCGCTGAACCGTTCGAGCCTGATCCCGTTTGAGCGGGAGATAGAGCACACGAAGGTGTACGCGGAGATCGAGGTGGAGCGCTTTCCCAACATCCGCATGGTCTACGACATCCGCGACGAGGGCTTCTTCGTGCCGGCGCTGACGGTGCAGCCGCTGGTGGAGAACGCGATCCGCCACGGCGTGCGCATCCGCGAGGACGGCGAGGTGCGCGTCGAATCGTTCCGCGAGGACGGCGGGCACGTGATCGTGATCCGCGACAACGGCAAGGGCTTTGATTCCGCGCTGGCGCTGGGCGACGGCCAGCACATCGGCATCCAGAACGTGTGCGAGCGCGTGGAGCAGCTGTGCGGCGGGCGCGTGACGATCGACAGCAAGCCCGGCGACGGGACGGTCGTGACGGTGCGCATTCCCATGGAGACGGACAAGGCTCAGAGAGAGGCGCGCGGCGTCGGGGCGGGGGTGAACAGGCGATGAGAATGATCTGCGTGGACGACGAGGTGCGCGTGATGCGCTACACGGTGTCGATATGCCAGAATTTGGAGGGCATCGACGATGTGCGCGGCTTTACGCACGCCCGCGAGGCGCTGGACTGGGTTCGGGACAACCCGGTGGACGTGGCGCTCCTGGACATCGACATGCCCGACATGAACGGGCTGACGCTGGCGGCGCGGATCAAGCAGGCGCAGCCGGACTGCGCCGTCATCTTCCTGACCGCCTATGCCCAGTACGCGCTCGATTCCTTCCAGGTGCACCCCGCGGGCTACCTGCTCAAGCCCATCGACGAGGCGGACATCGCCCGCGAGGTGCGCTACGCGCGCTCGCTCATGCGCGCGCCCGGGCCCGCCTCCGGGAGCGCGCGCATCGAGGTGCGCACGTTCGGCAACTTCGAGATCCTCGTGGACGGCGAGACGCTGCGCTTCCGCCGCGCCAAGTGCAAGGAGCTGCTGGCCTTTTTGGTGGATCACCAGGGCCAGGGCGTGACGCGGCCGGAGATCTACGTGGCGCTGTGGGAGGATGGCGACTACAACCACTCCCAGCAGAAGTACCTGGACGTGGTGATCCGCAGCCTGCGCGAGACGCTGGCGGCCCACGGCGCGGAGGGCATCCTGGAGCTGAAGAGCGGCTTTCTGCGCATTCGCCCGGAGATGGTGTCCTGCGACCTGTACCGCTATTTGAAGGGAGACCCGGCGGCGGTGAACGCCTATCGCGGCAGGTACATGAGCAGCTATCCCTGGGCGGTGTTCAGCGAGGCGCGGCTGACGGCCCTGCGGGAGAAGCCGCGCGAGGAGTGAGTTTTTGACACAAATGCAAAAAAACGCGACAGCGGCCGCGTTTTTTTGTTTTTGGATGGATATTGGATGGATGAGATATGGTAGTATTACTCTGTATAATGCTATACATGGCCATATTCCGCCGTGCAAGCAAAACTGTGGGCCTTGTGGCCCGATCACCGACAAGGAGGCATTCCACCATGAGCATGAAAAAGACGATCGCCGCGCTGCTGACGCTGGCGCTGCTGGCGCTGTCCGCCTTCGCATTCGCGGAGGAAAGCGTCGCCGATACCCAGAAGCTGGACGCGAGCTATACCCTGGCGCTGAACGCCATCAACGCCGAGGACTACGAGACCGCGAAGGAATACCTGAACATCTGCTTCGCGTACTGCGACGCGCAGACGAACCCGACCATGTACGCGGACCTGCTGCTTAAGCAG
>CACYET010000054.1 GCA_902773515.1 uncultured Eubacteriales bacterium
ATCAGCACGCGGTCGGGATGATAGGTGTCGATCAGCTCGCCCAGGGCCTGGGTGAAATCGCCCACCAGCGTGCAGCAGATGCAGCCGGAGTTCAGCTCGGTGATCTGTATGCCCTTATCCTTCATGAAGCCGCCGTCGATGCCCACCTCGCCGTACTCGTTCTCCAGCAGCACGACCTTTTCGCCCTCAAAGGCGCCGTCCAGCAGCTTCTTGATCAGCGTCGTCTTGCCGGCGCCCAGGAAGCCTGAAATGATGTTTACCTTTGCCATGTCTATTCACCTGTCCTGTCTATTGATGATCGCCGCGAACGGCGGATGTTGAAGGGGTCAGCGCTTCGCGCGGGCTTCTTCGCCAGAATTGATCATACCCCTTTTCAGTGAATTTGTCATGCAAAACCGCCGGATTTCACCAAATAATAACATGCTCAAGCGCAAAACTACGGGGGCGCTATAAAGCGCCCCCGCCGCCTTGCAGAAGCCCGCCCGTCAGGGCATGATGCCGTCCAGGCCCGTGCCCTCGGCAAAATCCGAGAACTTGGCCATCACCATGCCGATCTCGCCCTTGAACTGGTCCAGCTGCTCGGGCGTGATGTTCATCACGTCGATGCGCTCCTCCTCGGCGTTGATGTCGATAAATTCCTTCGGCTCGAAGCTCATCTCCATCGTGCCGGAGAGGCGCATGCCGCGCCCGTCCTGGATGGCCTCCAGCTCGAAGGCCCCGGTGCTCGTATTGTAGCTGAAGTCCAGCATGGCCTCCCCGTTCAGGGCGTTCATGCGCTCGGAGAGCGCCTCGAGGTTCATATCCTCCGAGCCCTGTACGTTCCCGGCGGAATCGAGCACCGCCTCCGCCGCGCCGATCAGCTGCGGCATGGGCAGCGGCACCTGCACCGAGCGCGCGCCGTCCGCCTCCGGGGTGGTGATGGCGTAGAGCACCACGTCCAGGTGCGCGCCGGCCAGCGAGAGCGTCTTGCTCAGGCCGCCCGCGAGCTCGTCCACGGTGCTGCCCTCGGCCACGAAGCGGCCCAGGTCCACCACGTACACGCCGCTGATGCCGCCCACGGACAGCAGCACGTCGTGCCCGACGATCTGGGCGACGGCGTCCACGGCCTGCCCGTTGCTGTTCTCAAAGCTCAGCTGCACGGTGGGCGCGCCCCGCGAGTCGCCCATGGCCAGCGTGAGGTACGCGTCCTTGAACCGCACGCTGCGCGTGCCCTTCGTGCCCACGTAGGACAGGGAAAGGTCGCTCATGCGGACGATGCTGGCCTTCGACTCCGCGTGGGCCGCCAGGCCCAGCAGCGCCGCCAGCACCAGCGCGAGCGCGATCAACTTCTTCATATGCAAAACCTCCGCGCGCGCCCGCGGGCGCGCCTGTGTTTTTGGGGCCTTCTGTCCATTGTCTTTGTGTATGGAATTATACCATCCGCGTCATTTTTTTGTCAACGCAACGCCCCTTAAAACAACGTGAATCGACGATATTTTAACGTTCGATGTGCCGTTGTTTACATTATGAGAGGGGGAGCCGCGCTCTGCGGCTCCCTCTCTCGGGAAAATGGCTCCTCGCTTTAGGCGGCGGGCTGCGCCTCCAGGCTGCTGATGTAGCTCAGCAGCGGCGCGATCGCGCTCTCCAGCTCGGCGCCAAACGCGTTGGCGTCCGCTTCGGAGACGTTGTTGGCGTCGATGGCATTGGCGATGCTGCCGATCGGGCGGAACTGCACGTCGCCCTTGCCCTCGACCAGGTCGCAGGTCAGGTTCACGGTCTGGCCCTGGGCCGCGACGCTCACCTCGAGCGCGCCGGCCTTGTTGCCGTTGCCGTCCGGAGCCTCGTCCAGGTGGATGCTGGCGGCCACGTCCTGGCTCGGCAGCTCAAACGCGAAGTCGGCGTATTCCTTCTCGCCCTCCTCGCCGTAGGTCAGGCTGGCGTTGATGGTCTCGCCCTCGGCGGTGACGGCCAGAGCGGCCACCTGCGCGCCGTCCTCCGGATACAGGCTGAAGTTCAGCTTCACCTGGCCCATCAGGTCCAGGCCGACGTCCAGCGTGGCGGCGGCGGGATCGGAGGCCAGATCCAGCTGGCCCAGCGTCACGGTCTCGCCCTCCTGATACACCAGCACCTCGAAGCTGTCATTGTTCTCGGCGGAGGCAAAGTACAGCGCCAGGGCCGGGGCTTCGGCGGTCACGCCGTTCTGCACCATGTAGATGTCCACCAGCATTTCGGCGGTGTTGCCGTCGTCGGCGACCTTGCCCTCCAGGGCGATGCCGAGCGCGCCGGACTTCACCTGGTCCACGATCGGGCCCAGCTGCGCGGTCGCCTGCTCGGGGATCATCGGCAGGATCATGTCGAGCATCTGCTTCACCATCTCATAGGGAAGGGAGAAGCTCGCCGTCTGCACGCCGTTCTCGTCGGCCGTGGGGGTCGCGCCGAACAGCGCGGGCACCTGCATCAGGTCCACCTTCGGGATCGCAACGCCCGTGAACGCGGGCAGCTTGACATCGCTCGCCTGGTCCAGGTTGGCGAACAGCTCGTTCAGGGTCTCCTGCGCCTGGCCGGCGGTGGGGCCCATATCGGCGACCATGGGGCGGCTGACGCCGTCGATGGCGAGGGCCAGCTTGCCCTCGATGAACTGGATGACCGCGCCCAGCAGCTTCTCGCCGTCGCCGGACACATCCAGCTGGATGATCGGGGCGTCGTTCGCCATGCCCATGGCGATGTCTGCCTTCAGGCCGGACAGGTCGACGGACATGGTGCCGTCGGGGTTGGTGACCATCAGGTTAAAGTTGGAGAGGGTGGCCACGTTCGCGGTCTCCGCGAAGGCGGCGGACGCCAGCAGCATCATCAGCGCCAGCGCGACTGCAAGCACCTTTTTCATTTCTTTTCCTCCATCCGTATGTGTTGGTGTATACCACGAACCCGGCCTTGTAAAATACCCCGCCATCGGTTATAATGGTCGCGGCGGGCGCTGGGCGCGGCGCCGGGCCATCCTCCAAACGCGGAAAGGCGGCGGACACTTTGCAATTCACAAAGATGCATGGTATCGGTAATGATTTTATCATAATCGACGGGTTTCGTCAAGCGATACACGACCCCTCCGCGCTGGCCGTGAAGCTGTGCGACCGCCGCTTCGGCATCGGCGCGGACGGCCTGATCGTGGCCGCGCCCTCGACCGTCGCCGACGCGCGGATGCGCATTTTCAACCGCGACGGCAGCGAGCCGGAGATGTGCGGCAACGGCATCCGCTGCCTGGGCAAGTTCCTGTACGACAGCGGCATTTGCCGGAAATTGGCAATGACCGTCGAGACGCGCGCCGGGGTGCTGGCGCTGGCGCTGGAGCAGGACGGCGGCACGGTGAAGCGCCTGAAGGTGGACATGGGCGCGCCCTGCTTCGACCCCGGGCAGATCCCCGTGGCGTCCGGGAGCAACCGCCTCACGCTGGACGTGGAAGGCCATGCGCTGCGCTTCTTCTGCGTCTCGATGGGCAACCCCCACGCCGTCACCTTCGACCTCTACCCCGGGGACGACCTGTTCCATCGGCTGGGCCCGCTGCTGGAGCGCCACGAAGTCTTCCCCCGCCGCGCCAACATCGAGTTCTGCCGCGTGAACGCCACCGGCGGCGCGGACGTGCGCGTGTGGGAGCGCGGCGACGGCCCCACGCTGGCCTGCGGCACCGGCGCCTGCGCCGTGCTGGCCGCGGGCGCGAGCCTGGGCCTGCTGCCTCGCGCGGCGACGATCGCCCTCCCCGGTGGCGCGCTGGACATCCTCTGGGCCGACGACGGCCGCCTCTACATGACCGGCCCCGCGGAGACGGTGTTCACGGGAGAGGTGTAGCGCGCAACTCAAAAGCAGGGGCGGCAATGCCGCCCCTGCTTTTGCGTCCCTGTTTTTCAATTAATCGAATATCCTTCTCCCCCAGCTGAACGTGCGCTTGTAGTAGCCGGAGTTCAGCGAGCTGAGGATGACCTTCTTGGCCGCGGAGGAGGCGTGGAGGAAGTACCCGCCGCCCAGGTAGATGCCGGTGTGGTCGGACTGGTCGCCGTCGCTGACGGTGTCGAAGCACACCATGTCGCCGCGCTTCAGGTCGTCAAAGGAGATCTTCTTGAAGCTGTCGTCGTAGCCCTGGCCGTAGGACGAGCTCTTGATCGAGCCGCTCTTGGCATTGCTGTAGCAGTAGTGGCAGAACTTCGCGCAGTCAAACGTCTTGGGCGGGTTGGCGTCGCTGGAATACGGCGCGCCCAGCAGGTTCTGGGCCAGGTAGATCGCGTACTCCACCTTGGAACCGTCGGGCGAGGTGGTGGTGGAGCGCAGGGATTCCGGCACGGCGTCGGCTGCGGAATCGCCGCCGCCCACGTCGCCGCTCTCGGAATCGTCGGCCTTGACCTTGGTGGCGGAGAGCACGCTGCCCTTGATGTAGCCGACCTTCTCGCCGGACTTGTCGGTGACGCGCACGTAGCTGCCGTCCACGCCCACCACGTACACCGTCGAGCCGGCGTTGACCGCACCCAGCTTCTTGGTGCCGTCGGCGTCCTTGTAGATGGTCGCGCCCTCGGTGACGTACGCCTTCACGGGGCTCACCCGATCCAGGAACTTCAGCTTCACATAGCCGGTGTGGCCCTTGTAGGACACCTGGCCCCAGCCCTCGGAGCAGGCCTTCAGCGTCACCTTCAGGCTCTTGGGGGCCTTGATGTAGCGGGCGGACCCGCTGGCGGACTGATATATCTTAGCGGAAGCGTTCAGCTTCACCGCGATGGAATCTGCAAAGGCGGACGTGCCCGCGAGCAGCACCGCCAGCATGATCGCCAGCACGGCGCGCAGCATTCGCTTGGCGCGTTTGGACATAGTCCCATCCCTCCACTGTTGTGATTACCCTCTATTATATTTTCAATATGTGGCAAAAACAACACTGTTTGTGAAAAGATTTCCCATCAGGACCGACAGACTGGCCAATTCAATCTGATCTATTTTGTATAATTCCTACGAATTTTCCACCCCGCGCCGCTTGTGTTCGCCGCGCCGCGGGAGTATAATGGAGGCACAGGAAAGCGAGGGACGGCTATGGGCGAGAGGCGGCTTCGCTGCGCGGTGGTCGGCGCGGCGAACATCGACATCGGCGGCTTTCCGGCGGGAAGGCTGTCCATACAAGACTCGACCCCCGGCCGGGTGCGGCTGTCGGCGGGCGGCGTCGGGCGCAATATCGCCTGCAACCTCGCCCGGCTGGGCGTCGAGACGCGGCTGGTGGTCCCGCTGGGCGACGACGCCTTTGCCGAGATCGTGCGCGGCGACTGCGCGCGCGCCGGCGTGGACACGAGCCTGTGCCTCTCCTTCGCGGGCGAGGCCAGCTCCAGCTACCTGTTCATCGCCGACGCCGGCGGCGACATGCAGCTGGCGGTGAACGACATGGCGGTCTGCGACCGGCTGACGCCCGAGGCGATGGCCCCGCGGCTGGACGCGCTGAACGCCATGGACGCGGTGGTGCTGGACGCGAACCTGCCCGCCGAAACGCTGGCGTTCCTGGCCGAAAGCCTGCGCGTGCCGCTGGTGGCGGACGCGGTGAGCACCGCGAAGGCCCCGCGGCTGGCGGCGGCGCTGCCCCGCCTGGCGGCGCTGAAGCCGAACGCCATCGAGGCCGAGACGCTCACCGGCGAGCCCGTGCACGGGCCGGACTCCGCCGCGCGGGCCGCCCGCAGGCTGATCGAGCTGGGCGTGGAGCGCGCGTTCATCACGCTGGGCGAGCGCGGCGTCTGCTGCGCCGACAGAAGCGAAACGCTGTTTATCCCCGGCGGGGCCGTGCGGCTGGTGAACGCCACCGGCGCGGGCGACGCCTTCACCGCGGCGCTCACGTGGGGCGTCGTGCGCGGCCTGTCGCTGCGCGACTGCGCCGTCGCCGGGCTCGCGGCCGCCGCCATCGCCGTGGAGAGCATGGAGACGGTGAGCCCCGAAGTATCCGCGGAGAACGTAGAAAAACGAATGGAAGTATTGAGCGTTGAGAGTTAAGAGTTTAGAGTTTAGATCAGAGTGCCGCGTGCAAACCACAGCGCGCTGACCATCGAACATTCTCGCGACCAGTTGTTCGTTGTGTCGCACGTCCCAAGCTATCCAATCTCAACTCTAAACTCTCAACTCTAAACTCTTATCGATGTATTGAGGAGGATCTCTATGAACAAATACCTTGAAATTTCCCCCGAGGTCCGGTCGGCGCTGGCGGCGGGCCGCCCGGTGGTGGCGCTGGAGTCCACCATCATCTCCCACGGCATGCCCTATCCGCAGAACGTGGAGACGGCGCTGAACGTGGAGCGCATCATCCGCGAAAACGGCGCGGTCCCGGCCACCATCGCCATCATCGGCGGCAAGCTGAAGGCCGGGCTGTCGAAGGACGAGATCGAATACCTGGGCAGGAAGGGCACGGACGTGATCAAGGCCTCGCGGCGCGACCTGCCGGTGCTCGTCGCGCGCGGCGACGACGGCGCGACCACCGTGGCCACCACGATGATCATCGCGGCGATGGCGGGCATCCGCGTGTTCGCCACGGGCGGCATCGGCGGCGTGCACCGCGGCGCGGAGGTCACGATGGACATCTCCGCCGACCTGGAGGAGCTGGCGCAGACCCCGGTGCTGGTGGTGTGCGCGGGCGCGAAGAGCATCCTCGACCTGGGCCTGACGCTGGAATACCTGGAGACGAAGGGCGTGCCCGTGATCGGCTACGGCACCGACGAGCTGCCCGCCTTCTACACCCGCAAAAGCGGCTTCGGCGTGGACTATCGCCTCGACACCCCGGACGAGGTGGCCGCGGCCTTCCGTGCGAAGATGGACATGGGCCTGAAGGGCGGCATGCTCGTCACGAACCCCATCCCCGAGGAATACAGCATGGACCCCGCCGTGATCAACAGGGCCATCGACGAGGCCGTTGAAGAGGCCAACGCGCTGGGCATCAAGGGCAAGCAGACCACGCCCTTCCTGCTGGCCAAGATCAAGGACATCACCGGCGGCGACAGCCTCGCCTCCAACATCCGCCTCGTCTACAACAACGCCGCCCTCGCCGCGCAGGTCGCCGGGAGGCTGTAAGACAGGAAAAATGAGTCACGGGGACAGGTTCCCTGACTCATTGAAAACCAGATTGCCACGTCGCATCCTGACGGATGCTCCTCGCAATGACGTTGTCTGCTTGCATTTCGCAACACGTCATTGCGAGGAGGCTGTGTAAGCAGCCGACGTGGCAATCCGGTTCCCGGACAATTGGCAGGGGCGGCGAAACGCCGCCCCTGCGCATTTGTTCTTCTATATATCCTCCTCCGCCGCCCCCGCGATCGATATGTTTACCCCGTTGACCTCCACGCCCTCGTCGGCGCGGATGAGGATGTAGCGCAGGCCGTCGATCACGCGGGTCTCGATCAGATCGCTGCGCTCGGGGTTGACCTTCACCACCACGTCGGGCGTGCGCACCTCAAACTTCTTCGGCTCCGCGATGTTCGCGGCGCGCAGCTCCATTCCCTGCCCGAACTCGGCGTCGTAGCGCTCCTCGAACGCGGACACCTTCTCCTCCGGCACGCCGCAGTCCTGCAGCATGCCGGTCACCTCCCGGCGGGACACCACCAGCGGCTCGGGGTCCTTCTCCTGCCGGTGCTCCTCGATCATCTCGCGGAAGCGCTCGTGCACGGTCTGGGCCACCTCGAAGCTCAGATCCTCGTCCAGCGCGTCCTCCAGCACGGCCTGGAACGCCTCGCGCTGCTCGGCGGCGGGCGTCGGCGCGTCGGCGTGGAACACGGCGTCGATGAACTCGTCGTGCACGTCGGCGGCGTCCCGGGTGAAGTACAGGGCGCTGTAGATGTTGGTGGCGCGGTCGTCGAAGGTCGGGAACATGAAGCCCAGCTCCGGCGGGGCCACCACCCAGTCCGCCTCGCGGCTGTGGAAGGCGTTGTCCGCGCTGCAATAGGAGAGCCCCGGCTTGGTGGGCTTCACCGGGCAGACGCAGAGCAAGATGTAGCTGAACACCTCCTCGGAGACGACGTCCGCCTTGTATTCGTCGGCGTGTTTGAACGGCACGTCGTAGGCGTCGTGGGCCATCAGGATCAGGTAGTTGCCCTCGATCAGCAGGCTTTCGATGATCTTCCCGAACAGCGCCTCCACGCCCTCGTCCACGGAGAGCGCCGTGTTCCTAAGGCCCATCAGCAGCCCGTGCGCCGCGTCGTTCATCACCTGGTCGGGCCGAAACGCCACATCCACCAGGTTCTTTCCCGGCACGCCCGCCAGCGCGCGCTTGAAGAGCGCCAGGTACTTCTCCTGCTCCTCCTGCGGAAAGCTGATCAGCGGCCGGTCGAACGCGGCCACCACCTCGCGCCGCTCGTTCACGTAGCAGCCGCGCACCCGGCTGATGGCGTTCTTGTCCGGGTTCAGGCGGCGGCGGATCTCGGCGATTTCCTGTCTGTTCATGGTTTTACCTCATCATTGTTTTTGGGGGTATGCGCGGGGGCGGCCGATGGCCGCCCCCGCGATCGCAGTTCCCCGTCGTTTCCACTCTTAAATCTCCAGGCCCGCCAGCGTGAAGCCGGCCTCGACCACGTTTTCGGGCAGCTTGTAGAACATGGAGTTGACGGACTGGTAGTTGTAGTAGCGCATGATGGTCTCGGCGAACATCGGCGCGACGGATACCGTGCGGAACTTCTCCTGGCCGACGATGTTGGGGTTGTCCACGGTGTCGGTGGAGTAGACGCGCTTGATGGGGCTGGCGTTGATGCGCTCCACGCCGCGCTCGGAGATGATGTTGTGGCTCAGCAGCGCGGTGATGTCCTGGGCGCCGCGGGCGCGCAGCACCTCCGCCAGGTTCGCCAGCGTGCCGCCGGAGATCGTGAAGTCGTCCACGATCAGGCAGTTCTTGCCGTCCACGTCGCCGATCACGTCCAGCACGTGGGCGTTCTCGCTGTGGTCGATGCGGCTCTTGTCGCCGATGGCGATGGGCAGGTGCAGCGCGTCGGCAAACTTGCGCGCCTGCTTGGCAAAGCCGGCGTCCGGCGAGACGACCACCATGTTCTCGGTGCCCTGGCGCTTGACGATCTCGATCAGCATCGGCATGGCGTAGAGGTGGTCCATCGGGCGCTTGAAGAAGCCCTGCAGCTGCGGGGCGTGCAGATCCATGGTCACGAAGCGGTCCGCGCCGGCCAGCTCCATGCTCTCGGCGCACACGCGCGCGCGGATGGACACGCGGGGCTCGTCCTTCTTGTCGCCCTTGCCGTAGCCGAAGTAGGGCATGATCAGCGTGCAGGAGAGGGCGCTGGAGCGCTTGAAGGCGTCCATCCAGAACAGGATCTCCACAAACTCGTCGTTGGAATGCATGCCGATGGGCTGCACCAGGAACACATCCCTGTCTCGCACGGTCTCGTTGATGCGGACGAACGTGTTGCCCTCCGAGAAGGTGATCACCTCGGAGGAGCCCAGCGGCTTGCCCATGTACGCGCACATGCGCTCCGCAAAGGTCCTGCCGCCGCTGCCTGCGAAGATCGAGATATTCGCGGTTTCAAACATAAAAACCTACGCTCCTTCGTTATGCCGATTTGGTCGCTTGCCTGTCGTGCCCCGGGGCTGTGTCTTTATCCGAAAAAAAACCGTCATTTCAGGGAGGCCACGGCCTCCACCTCGATCTTCGCCCCCATCGGCAGCGCCGAAACCTGCACGCAGCTGCGGGCCGGATAGTCCGGGCCGAAGTACCGGGCGTAGATTTCGTTCACCGCCGAGAAGGTGCTCAGGTCGGTCAGAAACACGGTTGTCTTGACGATGTGCGCCATGGAGAGGTCCATCTCCTCCATGACGGTTTTCGTCCAGGATCGCCGCGGTGGAATAGGGCCCGATGGCCTTCGGCCCGCGGCGGCTCAAAAAGCATTGCTTCATATCCATGCGCTCCTTCGCCTGTCATTTTTTCCCGTCCGGGAAGGGATCATCCGTCCTCCTCGCCGGTGGGCTGGTTCGGGTCGATCACGTTGCCGTCGGCGTCGTGAACGCCCCGCCAGTACACGTTGACGCCGGCCACGTAGGCGTCGTAGCTGATCTGCTCGCGGCTGACCTCTTCCTTGGTGTCCCAGTCGTAGGCCACCAGCCAGCCCTCGCTGCGGCAGCTGCCGTGGCCCCGGGTCTTGAGCACGGGCTTGTCGGTGATGTAGTACACGTACTTGCCGCTCATGTCGTACTCATAGCGCTTGCGGTCGCACTTCTTCTCCTCGACGATCACGCTCTGCAGCTCGTAGTGGTACTTCGGGCGGGTGCCGTAGACGGTGATGGTGGCGTTCTCGCGATCCACGTTCGTGTAGATGTAGATCGCGTGGTCGGTATCGTTGCGGAACACCAGGTTCTTGCCGCCCTCGCCGTACTCCACGGCGGCGTCCTGGCTGGGCTCCACGTAACTGACGGTCATGTTGTGGCTGTGGCGCTCCAGTATGGTCATGTTCGCCATGATCGCGGCGTTGTACAGCGTGGTGCTCGCCTGGCACACGCCGCCGCCCACGCCCTTCTTCAGCTCGTTGCCGGCGTACTCCGGCGCGGCCTTGAAGCCGCGGCCCTCAGTGCGCGGGCCCACGATGGCGTTGAAGTCGGCGGTATCGCCGGGATAGACCACATAGCCGTTGAAGTAGCTCAGCGCCAGGCGCACGTTGCCGCGGCTGGCCGCGCCGCGGAAGCTGACGTCGGTGGAGAACTTCGCGACCACCTTCATCTCCATGTTGTCGGAGGAGATGGTGGGCTCGACCTCCTCCACGGGCAGGTGGGTGTCGCCCGCGCCGGTGAGGATCAGCGCCTCCAGGTTTTCGCGGGTCTGCGCCTTGTTCAGCGCCAGGCCGTTCTGCGAGGCCACCTGGATGACGGGCTTCTCCTCCGTCACGGCCACCTCCGCGTCCACGGGGGCCACGTACAGGTCGTCCGCGAGGGTATTGATGTAGGCGTCCAGGGCCTTGGAATCGTAGCTGATCTCGCTGTTGAACTCAGCCGGAAGCTCCTTCAGGTTTTGCTTCAGCTGGTTGATCGTGGCGCGATCGCCCACGTGGCCGAGGTTCCAGGCGCGCTCCATCTCGGAGTCGTAGTCCATCTGCACGCCGAAATCCGAGGGCGTGAAGCTGTAGCTGTGGTCGCCGTAGGTCAGGGCGTAGGTGGCGTTCAGCCGCTCCTCCTTCGCCTGCGCCATCAGCGCGTAGCCCTCTTCGCGGGTGTAGCCCGCCAGGCAGATGCCGTTCACGTACACGTTGTCGAGGAAGCGCTCCTGGCTGTTGTACTCGATGGTTTTGACCAGCTTCGAGATGCCGAGCACGACCAGCGCCACCACCGCCGCGGCCGCCAGCGCGCACAGCGCCAGCCGCGCCTTGGGCGGGATGGCCCTCCAGCCGCGCCGGGGCGGCCTGCGGCCGGGGCCCT
>CACYET010000055.1 GCA_902773515.1 uncultured Eubacteriales bacterium
TTCTCGTACAGGAAGACCGTCCCGTCGCGCACGACGCCGATGGCCCCCATCTCGCCCGCCGAAATGGCCATGACGTTGTAGGTGCTGGTCTTGGTCACGGAGCGCGCGGCATAGATCCGATCGGAGAAGACGATGAGCACGCCCTTGCCGACCGCTTCATCCGACGCGGCGACGCAGACGGCCTCGTACAGGTTCATCGGCCCGTCCGCCGAGATGGAGGTGGCGGGGCGCATGGACCCGGTCAGCACGACGGGCTTGTCCGTCTTGACCGTCAGGTTCAGGAAATACGCCGTCTCCTCCATGGTGTCCGTTCCGTGGGTGATGACGAAGCCCTTGACGGCGGGATCGTCGGCGAGCGCGTTGATCTCGTTGGCCAGCGTGAGCCAGACCTCCGCCGTGATGTCGTCGGAGTTGACGTTGCAGATCTGGATGGCTTCGATCGGCGCGACCTCCGCCAGCTCCGGCACGGCCAGCAGCAATTCCTCGGCCGTCAGCGCGCCCGGCTTATACCCGGCGGTCTTGCCCGCTTCCCCCACGCCGGCGATCGTTCCGCCCGTGGCGAGGACGACGATCTTTCCCCCGTCGTCATGACCGGCGGTTTCCTCGGCGGTTTCCGCCAGGACGGGGACGAACATGAGTGCGATCACGAGGCACAGAACCAGAGCCATGCACTTTTTCATCATCTTTTCCTCCTTTTGGGACTGTTCAGGCAAATTGCAGGTTCGGCAGCCGACCGGCGCGCACGGCGCAGCCCGGGAATCCGCCGCGGCGCGCGGGGCTGGCCGCTACGCCTCTCCCGGCCCGCGGTAGGTAAAGCCCAGCATCGTGATGTCGTCAAACTGCTCGGCATTGCCCGCGAAGTCGGCGATGTCGCGGCGGACGGTGGGCAGCATGACCTCCAGCGGCTCGCCCTTGACCGCGTTCAGCACGTCCACAAGGCGCTGCGTGCCGTACTGCTCCACCTGCTCGTCGATGGCCTCGGGAATGCCGTCGGTGTACACGAACAGCCGATCGCCCGGGTCCAGCTGCAATTCGTACTCCTTGAAGCGCACGCCCTCCATGGCGGCCAGCGCCAGGCCGTGCTTGTCGTGGATCAGCTCGAAGTCGCCGCCCGCGCGCATCAGCGCCGGATACTCGTGGCCGGCGTTGGCGCACTTCATCAGGCCCGTGGTCAGGTCCACGATGCCCAGCCAGACCGTGCCGAACATCTCGGCGTCGTTGCCGTCGCACAACGTGTTGTTGGCGCGGAAGAGGATCTCCGCGGGCGCGCTGCCCGACTCCGCCAGCCCGCGGATGGCCGTCTTGGCGCGCATCATGAACAGCGCAGCCGGGATGCCCTTGCCGGACACGTCCGCGACCACCATCGCCAGCTTGTTCTGGTCCGCGAAGAAGAAGTCGTAGAAGTCGCCGCCCACCTCCTTGGCGGGGTCCATCCCGGCGTAGATCTCAAAGTCGTCGCGCGGGAACACAAAGTTCTTCGGCAGCGCGGAATCCTGGATCGTGCGGGCAAACTCCAGCTCCTGCTCGATGCGCTTTTCGGCCGCGTCGATGTAGCCCTTCAGCACGCTCACCGTCTGGTTGATGTCGTTGGACAGCGACGCGAACTCCGAGGAGTTGCGCACGGACACCACCTCGTCCAGGTCGCCGTGGGTGATGCGGTCCAGCGAGGCGTTCACCAGGTTCAGGTTGTTGACGACGATGGCCTGCACCAGCATCGATATCATCACGTAGATCACCGCGAACAGTATGATGGCGGCGAAGGAGGATTCGTAGGTCTGGGCGTCGCGGCTGGCGTAGACCTCCGACATCGGCAGCCGCGTCAGCAGCGTCACGCCCTCGTCCAGCGCCTCGGTGCGGCACAGCGATTCGTCGCCGAACATCCGCGCCGTGAAGAAGGTCTCGAGCGGCTGCTCCTTCATGCGCTTCAGGTCGTCCGCGATCATCGACTGGCCCTTGTGGTCGCCCGCCATGATGATGCCGCTGCCCCGCACGACGTCGAACGAGCCCTCGCTGCCAACGTGGAAGTAGGAGAGCGCCTCGTTCAGCCCGTCCAGGTTCAGCGCCTTGGTGAGGCGCTTCTTGTCGACGACCACCTGGATCATGCCGCCCGGGCAGCGCGCGCCCGCGACCACGCGCAGATCGGATGGGCTCGCCGTTTCGGACTCGGCGCCGCCCTCCAACACCCCGCCCAGCAGCCCCGCGTAGACGGGCGAATCGCCCGCGGAGGCGACGACCTCGCCCTGCGCGTTCACGGCGGTCACGGCCACCAGGCTGCCGATCGAGCGCATCCGCTCGAGGAACGCGTCGTCCGCGGCCTCGATGCCGCCCGAGCGCTCCACCGCCTCCGCAATGGACAGCGCCTGCATCCGCGCCGTCTCGTCGGCCAGCGCGTCGGTGTTCTCGCCGGTCTGCTGGAGCCGCGCGTAGGTCTGGCGGATGTCTCCGGAGACCGCCCCCAGCGTGCTGCGCGCGCTCTGGATGGCGGACTGGGTCTGCACGGCGAAGGAGAACAGCAGGTTCAGCGTCAGGATCGAGAACGTCACGGCGAACAGCCAGATCTGGAAGCGCTGCGACACGGGCACTTCCTCCGCGCTGATCTTCCGGAACGGGTTTTTCCACTCGCCCGCGCAGACGCGCAGCACCGCGGAGGACGCCGCCATGCCCAGCCCCGTGAACACGATCATCGACGGCGCGCAGTTGCGCACCACGTAGAAGGCCATGCTCATGTCGTCGCGGTGGGTGATGAACACCACATACATGTGGAAGACCTCCATCACCGCGCCCATGAAGAAGGCGTAGACGGCGGAGGGCTTCTTGCGCTTGAATATGAACAGGTACATCCCCGCGGCCACGAAGCCCGCCAGGCACGTGGACACGCTGCACGCGACCCGGGTGTAGCTGCCCACGCCCCAGTACGTGCCCGCGATGTAGCGCTCGATGCCGCCGATCAGGCCCGCGATGATGCCAGAGACGGGATCGAAGAACAGGCCCGCCGACAGGGGCCCCATGTCGCGCACGTTCAGCATCATGTGGCTGTAGTCCACGCCGAAGTGGGTGGACAGCACCGCGCAGGCGCCGTAGATCACGCCAATCAGCAGCTTGTCCGGAAACCTCAGCGGCCTGCGGCGCACCCACATCCACACCAGCGCCGTCACCAGCACGTACAGGGACGTGACCCCCGTCATTTTCAGTATCATCGTCAGCATGCGCACACTCCCAGTTTCACGGTCCGGCGTTCGGCAGGGACGGCCCCGCCTTTTTCTCCCTTATATTATCAAAAGTCGGAGAAAAAAACAAGGGCCTTGCGAGAATTGTCGGAATCCTGCCGCGCCGCAAGACCCCCCTTGCGCCCCGCGCCGAAAACCGGTATAATCTATAGGTGAACGGACCGGCGGCCGCTCGCCGGAAATCATCGTATCGCATGGGGAGGGAATCCCTTGATCAGCTACATCGAGCAATTCTTCCGCGACCCAAAGGGCATGCTGATATTTTTCCTGCTGGCGTTCCCGGGGCGCATACTGGCGCTGTCGCTGCACGAGTTCGCCCACGCCTGGACGGCGCACCGCTGCGGCGACGACACCGCGAAGATGATGGGCCGCCTGACCGTGAACCCGCTCAAGCACCTGGACCCGCTGGGCACGGTGCTGATGCTGGTGGTGGGCTTCGGCTGGGCCAAGCCGGTGCCGGTGAACCCGCGCAACTACCGCAACTACCGCAGGGACGACCTGAAGGTGTCCGTCGCGGGCGTGACGATGAACTTCATCATGTTCTGCGTGGGCAACCTGCTGATGCTGGCGTTCCTGGCCGCGGCCATCAAGCGCGCCGCCGACCCGACGGCCAGCCAATACCTGACGCTGCTGTTCGAGCGCTACGACTACTACAACGTGGCCATCTGGCAGGTGGAGGAGAGCTTCGGCGAGATCGCGGGGTATCTGTTCCAGATGCTGTACTACTTCACCGTCACCAACCTGGTGCTGTGCGTGTTCAACCTGCTGCCGATCCCGCCGCTGGACGGCTACCACGTGCTCAACGACCTGGTGCTGCGCCGCCGCCGGCTGTTCGCCAACCCGCAGACGGCCCGCATCGCCAGCACCGCGCTGTTCGTGCTGGTGCTCACGGGCGTCGTGGGCCGCGTGCTGGGCTGGGTGGACGCCCGCATCCTCACCGGCGCGGGCAACCTCGCCCTCGCCGCCCTGCGGGCGATGGGATTGATTGGGTGAAGACGAGAGTTTAGAGTGGAGAGTTTAGAGTTTAGTTGTGGTACAAATCCCTGCGGGATTTGGTTTGATTCAAATGGACACAGCGACCAATCCCCGCTCTCCGCTCTCCACTCTCCACTCTTAACTCTAAACTCTTAACTCTTAACTCTGCTCCCCCGGAGGTATTATGGCCTACATCGTTTCTCTCAAGGAATTCGACGGTCCCCTCGACCTGCTGCTGACGCTGATCTCCAACGCGAAGATCGACATCCATGACATCTTCGTCAGCCAGATCACCGAGCAATACCTGGAGACCATGCGCCTGGTGGACGAGCTGGACATGGACAGCGCCAGCGAGTTCCTGCAGATGGCGGCGACGCTGCTGGAGATCAAAAGCCGCGCCATGCTGCCCAAGCCGCCCAAGCCCGAGGACCCCGAGGAGCTCTCGCCCGAGGAAGCGCTGATCCGACAGCTGGAGGAATACCGCCAGTTCAAGGAGGTCTCCAGCCGCATGAAGCAGCTGGAGGAGGAGGCGCGCGCGCTGCTGACGAAGCTGCCCGAGGAGTATCCGCTGCCGCCGCCGAACATCGAGATCACCGGCCTGACGCTGGAAAAGCTGATCCGCGCCTACCGGAAGGTGCTGGAGCGGGCGGAGCGCGCCGAGGCCGACGACCGCATGGCCAGCCGCGAGATCCGGCGCGACAGCTTCACCGTCGCGGGCTGCATGGCCCGCATCAGCCGCAGCGTGCGCCGCGGCGGCTGCCGCTTCTCCGAGCTGTTCGGCGAGGACTTCACCCGCCAGGAGGTCGTGACGATGTTCCTGGCGCTGCTGGAGCTGATCAAGCTCAACCGCCTGCACGTGCAGCAGACCGCAGCGTACGAGGAGATCATGCTGACGGCGTAGGATGAGGGGCGGGCGGCGCAACGCCGCCCCTACGGGATACCGCGCGGCAGCAGCCATTCCTATTCCCTATTCCCTATTCCCTATTCCCTAATCCCGGAACCTTTCCGCCACCTTCTTCGTCCAAGTACCAGCAAGCGTGAAGGAGGTTCAAAGCCATGATGAAACGGATCGTTGCGCTGGTCGCGGCGCTGGCGCTGCTGGCCGCGGGCGCGGCGGCGGAGCGCTACACCGCCCAGACGCCGCTTTCGGGCGCGGGAAGCGCCAAGCTGCACAACATCGCCCTGGCGGTGGAGGCCATCAACGGCGCCTCCATCCCCTACGGCGGCCGCTTTTCGTTCAATGAGACCGTCGGGCCGCGCACCGTCGGCCGGGGCTATGAGACCGCGCCCAACGGGCGCGGCGCGCCGGTGACCGGCGGCGGCGTGGCGCAGGCGGCCTCCACGCTCTACCTCGCGCTGCTCAACGCCGGGGACGGCGTGGTCGTCGACCCCGTCAAGACCTACGGCAGCCGCTTCACCGACCGCTACGTCTCCGACCCCGACATGGCCGTCGTCACCGACTACGACGCCGGCATCGACCTCGCCTTCACCAACCGGTCCGACAAGATGAGCATCTCGATGTGGATGGACGAGGACTACGTGTACTGCGCGCTGACCACGGGCGCGGAGAACGACAGCGGCGGTGCCTCCGGCTGGTTCACCGAGACGCCCTTCGCCCCGGTGGGCACCGTCGCCCCCACGCGGCGCCTGTTCGCCTCCTCCAGCCTGGACTGCGGCGGCGACGCCGACGTGCTCAGCAACGTGCAGCTGGCGGCCGACAGCGTCAGCGACACCGCGCTGAACACCGGCGACACCTTCTCGTTCAACGACGTGGTGGGCCCGCGCGAGAAGCGCTACGGCTACCGCAAGGCCGTGAACGGGCGCGGCGCGCGGGTGGTGGGCGGCGGCGTGGCGCAGGTGGCCAGCGCGCTGTGGCTCGCCATCAAGGACAGCCCCGACTTCGCCGTCGTCGAAAAGTCCACCTACGGCAAGAAGTACAACCAGAATTACGTATCCTCCTCCGCTGACGCCATCCTGACCGACTACGAGACCGGGCGCGACTTCGCCTTCCGCTACATCGGCGAAGGCAGCGTCACGATCTACGCCAGCGTGAAGGACGGGCGGCTGTACTGTGATATCTACCAGAACTGAAACAGCGCCCGAAAACCGGCCGACATCCGTCGGCCGGTTTTCATGTTACAATGTTTTCAACAAAACGTAACGCTTTGTCCCTGTACTTTAGCGCGATAACGTGGTAAACTGTCCGTGTATATCAATACATGGAGGGAATACAACTATGAAGCGCATTTTCGCAATCCTGCTGGTTATCGCCATGATGCTCGTGACCGCCGCCTTCGCCGAGGCCGACAGCGACCTGGCCTACGTGCTGGACAAGGGCGTGCTCGTGGTGGGCATCACGGACTTCGAGCCCATGGACTACAAGGACGAGAACGGCGAGTGGATCGGCTTTGACGCCGACATGGCCGTGGCCTTTGCCGCCGCGCTGGGCGTGGAGGTCGAGTTCGTGGAGATCGACTGGGACAACAAGATCATGGAGCTGGACAACAAGTCCATCGACTGCGTGTGGAACGGCATGACCCTGACCGAGGACGTGCAGGCCGCCATGGAGTGCTCCGCCGCCTACGCCAACAACGCGCAGGTCGTGATCGTGAAGGCCGACGTGGCCGACCAGTATCAGGACGCGGACAGCGTCGCCGGCCTGACCTTCGCGGTGGAGAACGGCTCCGCGGGCGAGGAGGTCATCGACGCGCTGGGCTTTGCCAACAAGACCGAGGTCGCCACGCAGGCCGACGCGCTGATGGAGGTCGCCGCGGGCACCTCCGACGCCGCCGTGATCGACAGCCTGATGGCCGCCGCGATGGTCGGCGAGGGCACCGGCTACGCGGACCTGACCTACACCGTGGCGCTGAACAGCGAGGAGTACGGCGTGGGCTTCCGCAAGGGCTCCGACCTGGCCGCCGCGCTCGACGAGTTCTTTGCCGCCGCCGCCGAGGACGGCCTGACGGACGAGATCGCCGAGGCCTACGGCGTGCAGGCCGCGATCATCAAGCCGTAAGGCGCACCGGCCCATCGCTCAACACCCTGTAGGGGCGGCGCAATGCCGCCCCTACAGGGTGTAAACGCATTCTCCCGGCCACTCCAATCCAACCGAAAGACGCGAAAGCATGCAGCTGTTCTTCGAGCAATTCCCCATCGTCGTGCGGTCGCTGAACGTCGGCTTCTTGCAGACGCTCAAGCTGTTCTTCGTGACGCTGATCGGCGCGATCCCGCTGGGGCTGGTCATCGCGCTGGGCTCCATGTCCCGCGTGAAGCCCCTCAGCATCCTCTCCCGCGTCGTGGTGTGGATCATCCGCGGCTCGCCGCTGATGATCCAATTGCTGATCATATTCTACTTCCCCGGTATCGTGCTGGGCAAGCCCATCTGGGGCGGCGGCGAGAGCGGGCGCTTCGCGGCGGCCTCGGCGGCGTTCATCATCAACTACGCTTGCTACTTCTCCGAGATCTACCGCGGCGGCATACAGTCCGTGCCGGTGGGCCAGGAGGAGGCCGGGCTGGTGCTGGGCATGACCAAGCCCCAGATCTTCTTCCACGTGAAGCTCTCGCAGGTAATCAAGCGCATCGTGCCGCCGATGTCCAACGAGATCATCACGCTGGTGAAGGACACGTCGCTGGCGCGCATCATCGCGCTGCAGGAGATCATCTGGGCGGGCCAGGCGTTCATGAAGAGCAGCATGGGCATCTCCGGCGCCATCTGGCCGCTGTTCTTCACCGGCGTCTACTACCTGGCCTGCAACGGCCTGTTGACGCTGCTGTTCGGCTGGGTCGAGCGCAAACTGAGCTACTATAAGGTGTGAGTCTATGGCGATACTGGAAGTACAAAACCTGCAAAAGAGCTTCGGCGCGACCGAGGTTTTGAAGGACATCTCCTTCACGATGGAGAAGGGACAGGTGGCCTCCATCATCGGCTCCAGCGGCAGCGGCAAGACCACGCTGCTGCGCTGCCTGAACTTCCTGGAGCTGCCCGACGCCGGGCGGATCATCGTGGGCGGGGAGACGCTGTTCGACGCCGCCGACCCCGACACGCAGAAGGAGCGCGAGCTGCGCCGCAAGCGGCTGCGGTTCGGGCTGGTGTTCCAGAATTTCAACCTGTTCCCGCAGTACACGGCGCTGAAAAACGTGATGCTGGCGATGGAGCTGCTGGCCAAGGACAAGACCGCCGACGCGCGCAACCGCAGAACGCCGGACGAGATCGAGCGCGAGGCGAAGGCGCTGTTGGACCAGGTGGGCCTTTCCAACCGGATGGAGAACTACCCCTGGCAGCTGTCCGGCGGCCAGCAGCAGCGCGTCGCCATCGCCCGCGCGCTGGCGCTGAAGCCGGAGATCCTCTGCTTCGACGAGCCCACCAGCGCCCTCGACCCGGAGCTGACCGGCGAGGTGCTGCGCGTGATCCGCAGCCTCAAATCCTCGGACCGCACGATGATCATCGTCACGCACGAGATGGCCTTCGCCCGCGACGTGTCCGACCACGTGATCTTCATGGACGGCGGCGTGATCGTGGAGCAGGGCGACCCGAACGCCATCATCAACAACCCCACCCAGGACCGGACGATCCAGTTCCTGAGCCGGTTCAATTGATATTCGTTGGAACAGTAGGGGCGGCAAAGCCGCCCCTACTGTTCCACTCTCAATTCTCCCCTCTCCACTCTCCATGCCCTGCCTACCTCGGCCGGCGGCGTCCGGGGTCCAATTCGCTCATCACGTCGTCCAGCATCAGCATCGGCCACTCCCCCAGCTCGTCCTTCATCACGTCCAGCTCCGAAAGCCGCATCGAGAGCGCCGCCGTGCGCTGCTGGCCCTGCGAGCCGTAGGCGCGCACGTCCCGGCCCTCGACCAAAATCTGCACGTCGTCGCGGTGCGCGCCGACCGAGGTCGTCAGCCGCCGCAGGTCCGTCTCCCGCGCGGCGAAGAGCGCCTCGATGTTCGCCTGCACGTCGTCGCCGCCCGCCACGCACGGCAGGTAGCGCAGTTCGAGCCGCTCCCGGTCGTCGGCGATGTCGCGGTGCGTCTCGCCCGCCACGGCGCTCAGCTTTTCGATGTACGCGCGGCGGTGGCGCGCCAGCTCCGCCCCGGCGCTCGCCAGCTGCTCGTCCCAGCTGTCCAGCGTGGCCATGAAGGCCGGCTGCGCGGCGATCGCCTTCAGCGTTTCGTTCCGCTGCTTCAGCGCGCGGTTGTAGCGCTGCAGCGCGTAGTAGTAGGCCGGGCGGATCTGCGAAAGCGCCATGTCCACGAACCGGCGGCGCTCGGCTGGGCCGTCCTTCACGGTCCTGAGGTCCTCCGGGCTGAACAGCACGCCGGTGACGTGGCCCATCAGTTCGCCCGAGCGCGACGCCTCCTGGCCCGCGATCCGGATCTTCCGCCGCCCCAGCGCGGGCAGCACCAGCTCCACCTCGTGCGAGCCGTCGCGCCGCGCGGCCTCGGCCTTCACGGCGGCAAAGTCCGCCCCCCAGCGGATCAGCTCGCGGTCCTGCCGCGTGCGGTGCGAGCGCCCCGTGCAGCACAGATACAGCGCCTCCAGCACGTTCGTCTTGCCCTGCCCGTTGTCGCCCAGCAGCACGTTCACGCCCTCGCAGGGCACGATCTCGCAGGCCTCGTAGCTGCGGAAGTTCGTCAGTTGCGCGCGCGTAATGATCACAGGCCGCCCGCCTTTCCATGCGTTCTGTATGCATTATAGGGCATTTGGGGCGGAGAATCAAGAGGCGCGCCGCGTCGATCCGCGCGCGGGCTTTCCGGCGATTCACGCGCAGGCTTCCCGGCGCCCCGCTTGCGCAAAACTTTACAGCCCCGCCTCCCCCTTCCCCGCATTTTTGCCTTGACAAACCCATCCGACCATAGTATAATATCTTGTGTTGCCGAGGGAAGCGCCCCGCGCCGATCCCAGCGATCAACTTCATATCTGGGTGTAGCGCAGTTTGGTAGCGTGCTTGAATGGGGTTCAAGAGGCCGGAGGTTCGAATCCTCTCACCCAGACCACAAGTCCGAAGCCGTATGGCTTCGGACTTCTATTTGTTTAAAAACAACAGATTCTTCGCTCCGCTCAGAATGACAAGCCGCGCGTCGTTGTCATTCTGAGCGGAGCCTTGCGTGATGCAAGGCGCAGTCGAAGAATCTGTGCGAAGGGACCAGATTGCCACGTCGGGCTAAAGCCCTCCTCGCAATGACGTTGTTCGCCGCGGAATCGGGGCTCGTCATTGCGAGGAGCCTCGAAGAGGCGACGTGGCAATCTGGTCTCCTTCATTCTTCCCCCGCCGTCCGAACGGGCGGCGGGTTTGTTATGCCAAAAATAAACCGTACATTTGTTCGATTTTGGGGTTGCAATTCCGTTTGGCGTGTGGTATAATGCAGATAAATCGAACGTGTGTTCTATTTGGACGCACAAAAAAAGCCCACGGGGGTGAAGGGGATGTACGAGGAGGTTTACGAGCAGAACAGGGGGCTGCTGGTGATGATGGCGCGGCGGTACGAACGGATCTGCGCGCTGGACCGGGCGGTTTCGATGGAGGATCTGATGCAGGCGGGCGCGCTGGGGCTGATGAAGGCGGCGGACAGCTTCGACCCGGGCGCGGGCAAGAGCTGGTCGGGCTGGGCCTGCTGGCACATCCAGATGGAGTTCAACAGCGTGCTGGGACTGCGACACGGCCGCTTCACGCGCCCGCACACCGGGGCGGCGGCGCTGGACATGCCGATTTCGCAGAGCGAGAGCGAGGGCGTGACGGAGGCCGACCTGCTGGCGGACGAGAGCCTGCCGGCCGCGGACGAGGCGCTGCTGCGCGAGGAGCTTGCGCGGGACGTGCGGGCGGCGGTGGGTCGGCTGAAGAGCGACGGCCAGCGCCGGGTGGTGCAGCTGTGCAAGCTGGAGGGGTTCAGCTACCGGCAGGCGGCCCAACGGCTGGGCGTCAGCGTAGGGCAGGCGTACCAGCTGTTCTTCCGGGCATCGAACAATTTGAAGCGCGACCCGCGGCTGCGGGCGCTGGCGGGCAAGGATGCGCCGACGGGCGGTCGGCCGCGCCGCGGGGGGATGTCCGCGCGCCATCGGGCAGGGTGAAGGGAGTATGGAGGGAGTGCCCCACCGCCCCTGACGGGGCACCTCCCCATTGCGATGGGGAGGCTTTTGGTTTGGCGCCGCCTATACAGGGAGGGAATTCGACCTCATCCGTCTCGCTGCTTCGCAGCGATCCACCTTCCCCAGAGGGGAAGGCTTTTGGGGCGGGCGCGGGGACGGACCTTCCGCCGCATCGCCGCCCCTACGGGGATAGGAAGGCGACCTCATCCGTCAGCCCTTCGGGCTGCCACCTTCCCCAGAGGGGAAGGCTTTTGGGGGGCGGGTGGCAGCGGCAATCAATTCCTCAATTCCTCATTCCTCATTCAATTAACCCCTCACTCCTCACTCCTCACTCCTCACTCCTCACTCCTCACTCCTCACTCAAACATAGTCCCTCCACTCCCCGCCGTCGGGCGCTGTGTGGTGCAGGTGGCCTTCACCAGAGAGGCCGGGGAAGCCCTGCTGGCGCAGGGCCTCGTAGAGCAGGATCGCCACGGAGTTGGACAGGTTCAGCGAGCGGGCGTCGGGGCGCATGGGGATGCGCACGCAGCGGTCGTAGTTCGCGGCGAGCAGGTCCTCGTCCAGGCCCTTGGTCTCGCGGCCGAACACGAGGAAGTCGTCGGGGCCGTAGGCGGCGGCGCAGTAGTCGCGCGGGGCCTTGGTGGTGGCGAAGTGCAGCGCGGCATCGGGATAGGCGGCGCGAAACGCCTCCCAGCTCGGGTGCGTCTCGTAGGTCATCAGGTGCCAGTAGTCCAGCCCCGCGCGCTTCAGGTATTTATCGCTCAGCTCAAAGCCCAGCGGCTCGATCAGGTGCAGCTTTGCGCCCGTCGCCGCGCACGTGCGGGCGATGTTGCCGGTGTTTTGCGGGATCTCGGGATTGACGAGGACGATGTGGAGCATGGTACAAACCTCGCTGCGATACGTAATATTTCGTTCAGAGAGTTAGCTGTCGCATGCGCGCCGAATTGGCAATTCCATCTAAACTCTCAACTCTGATCTCTCAACTCTCAAGAGCTGATTTGCCAGGCAAATCAGCTCTTGAGCCACTCCGGGGCCTCCGCCTCAAAGGCCTTTCCCCGGTAGTCGATCAGCGGGCTGTCGGCGGGGACGGCCAGGCGCGCGTGCCAGAGGCAGAGTTTTGTGCCGGGAAAGCGGCGGTTGGCGGCGCGGTCGCCGTAGCGGTCGTCGCCCAGCAGGGGGTGGCCGAAGTCGGCCATGTGGGCGCGCAGCTGGTGCGTGCGCCCGGTGACGGGCTCCAGCTCGACGCGGGACAGCCCCGGCGCGGCCTCGCCGATCACGCGGTAGTTCGTCGTGATGGGCCGCGCCCCGGGGGCGTCGCGGTGCAAAACGCGCACCTCGGCGCGCCGGGCGTCCTTGACGAGCCACGCGCGCAGCGTGCCCTGCTCTCGATCGAAGCGGCCCAGCGCCAGCGCGCGATAGGTCTTCTGCACGCCGTGGTCCTTGAAGGCCGCGAAGGCCTGCTCCCATACGGCGTCGTCCGCCGCGGCCAGCACGATGCCGCCCGTCTGCGCGTCCAGCCGGTGGCACAGCCGCGCGCCCGGGAAGCGCCGCTGCAGCCGGGTCAACAGCGTGTCCGCGCCGACGCCGTCCCGGTCCGCGTCCACGGGCAGGCCCTGCGGCTTCACCGCCACGATCAGCCGGTCGTCCGTAAAGAGCACGTCCGGCTCCGGCTCCAACCACTTCGCGTCGATGTACAGCGCGAGCTCGTCCCCGCCGGACACGCGCGCGTCCGCGCCGACGCGCGCGCCGTTCACGCGCACGTCGCGCCGCTTCAGGGCGTCGCGAAGCACGCGCCCGGGCATGAGCGGCCACGCGCGGCGCAGGTACTTCTCCAGCCCCATCTCCGGCACGCCCGCCGGCACGCGATGCGCCGTCATTCCGCGGCCTCCTCCGGCCAGGCCAGGTAGAGCTCCTCGCAGCGCAGCGGCTGCGCCGTGCCCTCGCTCGCGTTCGCCAGCCGCGCGAGGAACGCCGCCTCGTCGGCACAGCGCACGACGAGCGTGTAGGTGATCACGTCGGTGAACGCCTTGTCCTCCACCCGCACCGGCTCGTCCTTCAGGAAGAAGTCCATGCGGCCCAGCATCGGGTAGCCGATCTGCATCAGATACCGCGCCGTGGGGTGCATCACGCCGACGCCGCAGGCGTTCAGCGCGCACACCGCGCCCTGCGTGTAGGCGCGCACCAGCCCGCCCGCGCCCAGCAGGATGCCGCCGAAGTAACGCGTGACCACGACGGCGGCGTTCGTGACGCCGCGCGCCTTCATCACCTCGATGATGGGCATGCCGGCGGTGCCGCCGGGCTCGCCGTCGTCGCTGTAGCGCATCACGCCCATGTTCGCGCCGATGACGTAGGCGTAGCAGTTGTGCGTGGCGTCCTTGTACTGCGCGCGCATCTGCGAAAGGAACGCCAGCGCGTCCTCCTCCGTCTCGCAGGGGCAGCCGTAGCCGATGAAGCGCGACTTGTTCACGATGAACTCGTCGCTCGCCGCGCGCAGCAGGGTCTTGTAGGGCTTTAAGGGCATGGAAAGCCTCCTTCGGAGTCTTGAGAGTTTAGAGTTCAGAGTTTAGATTGAGTTTGCCGGGGAGACGGGCGTTGGTCATCCCCAAGCCATTCGCTCAACTCTAAACTCTCAACTCTAAACTCTCCTGATCGTTGCCATCCTGATCATATCTCGATGATGTAGCGCTTATAGGCGTTCACCAGCGTCGTATCGCCGTACTGGCGCTCGCGGGCGAAGGTCATCGCGCCGTACTCCTGATGGACGTGGCCGTAGACCAGGTAGCGCGGGTGCCAGCGGTCCATCAGCGCGAGGAAGGTTTCAAACCCGCGGTGGGGAATGTCCTCCATGTCGCCCTGCCCGCGGGCCGGGGCGTGGGTCAGCAGGATATCAAAGCCCTTTCGGCGGCGCAGCTTCCAGCGGAGCTTGCGCACACGGCGGGCCATCTCGCGCTCGGTGAACATGTAGGGCTCGTCTGGGCAATAGCGCATGCTGCCGCCCAGGCCCAGCACGCGCACGCCGTTCACCTCCACGATGTCGTCATCCACGCAGACGCAGCCCTCCGGGGGCTTCTTGTCGTAGCGCCGGTCGTGGTTGCCGTGCACGTAGAGGATCGGCGCGTCGGTGAAGCAGGTCAGGAAGGACAGGTACTCCGCGGGCAGGTCGCCGCAGGAGAGGATCATGTCCACGCCCTCCAGCAGCCGCTTGTCCAGGTAGTCCCACAGCGCCTTGTCCGCCACGTCGGCCAGCACCATGATCCTCATGAGCAACGCTCCTTTTGTAATGATTGAACCGCCAGAATTATGCCTTCCCCTTTGGGGAAGGTGGCCGAGCAGGCGCTTTAGCGCCGTCGCGAGGTCGGATGAGGTCGAGCAGCGTCCGATCGCATCGCCTTACCGTGTCGACCTCATCCGTCACGGCTGCGCCATGACACCTTCCCCAGAGGGGAAGGCTTTTGGGTTGCGGCGCCCTACTCCCTAATTCTCCTCCGCCTTCCAGCTGAACGCAGACGGCGCGGGGAGGGCGATCTCCTTGATGCCCTGCAGCTCCACCAGCGCGCGGCTCTCCTCCTTCACCTCGTCGATGGTCGGGAAGCCGCCCACCACGTTGTCCACCAGCCAGTCCATCGCGATGACGTCCGCGGGGGTCAGGCGGCTGTCCACCGGGCAGCGGATCTGGCCGGCCTGGTCGCGAATGATGGACTCGAACGGCCAGAACACGCCCTCGCGGATGTGCTCCTTCACCAGCTCCACCAGGCGCTTGAGGCCGATATCCATGCGCTGGGACATCACGAGGTCCACCGCGCCGGAGGACAGGCCCCACCAGTAGTTCACGGCCTTGGGCTGGCTCGTGCCGACCTCCTTCCAGCTGCCGTTCAGCACGCTGCGCGCCAGCGTCTCGTAGATGCGGCTCCAGTCCAGCACGGGGATGGCGATCGACTCCTTCCGGCCGTCGCGCTGGGCGTAGAGGCCGTACTCCACGGCGTGATGGCTCGGCGCGCCCACGTCGCGGCTGGAGATGATCTCCACCGACGGGTCGCCAAAGGGGTCGTCGGGGTCGAAATCCCTGCGGCTGGACCACTCCAGGATCACCTTCGCCCGGGGATTGACCATCCGCGCGCCCAGCGCGAATGCGTTGATGTTCGCCGCCACGCCCGCGATGGGATAGTCGCCGATGTAGCCCACCCTGCCGTTCTCCGACAGCGCCCCGGCGATCATGCCGATCAGGAACTTCACCTCGTACAGGCGCACGTAGTAGGAGCGCACGCGCTGCCACGACGCCAGCAGCGAGCAGTTCAGCAGCTTCGCGTCCGGGTGCTTCACCGAGGCCTTCATCGAGGCCGAAAGCATCTGCGGCGACGTGGTGAAGATCAGGTTGTTGCCCTCGTCGATGAGTCGCTCGATCTCCGTCTCGTAGTTTTCGGGGTCCTCGCACACGCAGACCGTGGTCTTCACGCGCTCGCCCATGTTGTTCTCCATGTTGATGCGGCCCAGGTCGTGCCAGTAGGTCCAGCCGTTGCCGCTGGGCTCGCGGGCGTAGAGGAAGGCCACCTTCACGCTGGAGGGCCCGAACAGCGTGTTCAGGATGCCGGAGGCGGGCTTGGTCTCGACCGGCTTCATGATCAGCTCGACGTTGCCGGCCTCCTTGTCCTTCTCGAACTCGCCCCACAGCGCCTTGACCTCGCCCTTCAGCTGCGGCTCAAACTTCTTCGGCGCGTCGGCGTAGCCGCAGGCCTCCAGGTAGATCAGGAAGGCGTCGCCGGTGGTGGCGGGCAGCTTCTTCGCGTCGCTGATGGCCTCGCGGGCCTTGTACTCCGTGCGAAAGCGCATGTAGGCGGCGTTGAAGTCGCTGCGCTCCTCGCTGGTCCACTTCTCGCCGGGCGTCCTGCCCGTCAGCTCGTACAGCCGCGCCACGCTGCCGGGCTTCGAGAACCACAGGTCGTTGATCTGGGTGTCGTTGTAAAAGGGCAGGTATTCATAGTACAGCACGTTCTGTAGGTCCTCGGTGCGCGGCGGCAGCACGCGCACGACCTCGGCCTCGATGAAGATCGAGTCCAGGTACTTCATCACGCTGACGCGCTTGTTGCCCTCCATCAGGTAGTACTGGTTCAGGTATTCCAGCACCTTCACCGGCTGGTTCAGGCCCTGCGCCACGATGCCCTCATACAGCAGGCTCCACTTGGTGGAGAACTCGCTGCCGGGGTCCAGTATGGGCATGAAGTTGGCCGCAAAGGCGTTGGTGCGGCCCTTCGAGGCGGTGCCCACCACCTTCTTCAGCGGGATCTGCACCAGCCCCACCGGCACGTGGCTGAGCGCGTTCAGGCGCTCCTCGATCTCCTCCAGCACCGGGAGGAAGGGGCTCTCATGGCGCTGGATGCGCCCGTGGTATTCCTTCAAGCCAATCTTGCGCGCCCGCGCATAGGCCTCTTCACCCATCATGGTATCACTCCCTTTCAGAGTTGAGAGTTGAGAGTTGAGAGTTGAGAGTTTAGAGATGAGTTTGAAAGCACACTTCTCTGAACTCTAAACTCTGAACTCTAAACTCTCTAAAACACAGCGTCCATCGCCTCGACCCCCGCCGCCGGAATGAACCGGCCGAAGAAGTCCTCCTCCGCCATGGCGAGGGTGCGGGTGTTGTCGCAGGGATGGAAGGCGAGCGTCCTCTCCCCGCGCAGCGCCGAATCCACGATCAGGCCCACGCCCCGCGCCTCGGGGAAGATCAGGCCCATGGGGCTGGCGGAGCCGCCGTGGCAGCGCAGCTTTTCAAACAGCATTTCCTCCGGCGCGAAGCTGAGCCGGGAGGAGCCGACCTGTTTGGACACGTCGGCGGTGTGAAAGCGCGCGTCGGGCCGGGCGATGCACAGGTAGCACTTCTTTTTATTCTTCGTGGTCAGAAAGATATTCTTCACCGTCAGCGCGCCGAGCGCCGCGTCGATCGCGACGCAGTCCGCCATCGTATTGGCCGGGGCGTGCTCCAGGGTGCTGTACGCGATGCCCAGCCCGTCCAGAAAGGCAAACACCTCGCTCGCGACGCTCACAGGCTCCTCAGATCCTTTCCCTTGAACTGGATGCAGCCGCAGCTGCCTCGGTCCAGCAGCCGCGAGGCCACGCGCTCGCCGTAGCGCTCCTTCAGCTCCACCGGGGTCAGGTTCGTGGCGATCACGGTGTGGCGCTTGGCCGCGCCGCGCTCGTTGAGCAGCGTGAACAGGTATTCCACGGTGATGTTGCGCATCATCGGCTCGGTGCCCAGGTCGTCGATCAGCAGAAGCGGCGCCTCGATCAGCGAGGAGAAGCCGTCGTAGCTCTCGTCGTTGCCCACGTGCTGCTGGCGCATGGTCTCGAACATCCGAAACGCCGTGATGCGCACGGCGGAGCCGCCGCGGGCGGTGACGCGCTCGAATATGCAGTTCAGCAGGAAGGTCTTGCCCAGGCCGCCGGGCCCGGTGAACAACAGGTTGCGATAGCGGGTATCCGGAAAGCCGTTCGCAAAGTCCTCGCACACCTGCCGCGCCTTGAGCATGTCCGCCCGCTGGCCGTCGGCCTCGGGAATGCGATTCGCGTCGAAGCGATCAAAGTTCTGCTCGTCCACGCCGGCCATCGAGCCGTCCTCGTGCAGGCGCAGGCGCAGGCGCGCCTCAAAGCAATCGCAGAAGCGCGACGGCGCGTCGCCGACGTAGCCGGTGTCCCGGCACTTGTCGCAGCGCCAGCGCGCGTCGAGCTGGTCCTCCGGCAGGCCCGCCCCCTTCAACAGCGCGCGGATCTCGGCGTTGATGCTCTGGCCCCGGCGCTTCATCTGCGCCGCCAGCGCGGCGCGCTGCTCGGCGCCCTGCCCGGTCAGTATGCTGCGCATGGCGGCCAGGGCCATCTCGGCGCTCTGCGCGCGCAGCTCGGCAATCTTCGGCACCTTCTCAAAGGCCTCGTCGGTGCGGGCCTGCAGGTCCGCCTCGTTCGCGGCCCGCTGGCGGGCGTATTCCTCCAGCAGGGCGCGGATGTGCTCCGAACGGGTCATGCCTTGTCGCCTCCCTCGCCATATTTATCCAGATCGATGAAAAAGTCGTCCCCGAAGTCCTCTTCCTTGTAATCCCGCTGGGCGTAGTCCAGCGCTGGGTTCTTCGAGGGCGCGCCCTTGTGCGCGCCGCCCTCCGTCCGGCGCTCGGCGCGTTTCGCCGCGTCGCGGGCCCGGGCGTCGTCCACGCCCTTCACCCCGGCGGCGGCCCACTCGGAAAGCAGCTTGTCGATGTACTTCATCGGGTACTGCGTCCCGGCGGCGCACCCGGCGGCGAAATCCACGAGCGCCGGGTCGTACTTCCCCTGCCAGGCGTCGTAGAGCGCCAGGTCGTCCAGACGCGGGCGGCGCTGGGAGCCCGCCTTTTCCAGCAGAGCGCGCACCCGCCGGGTCTTCTCCTGCATGCCCGCGATGTAGCCGCGCGCGGCGTCTTCGGCAAACAGCCCGCGCTCGGCCCACTGGCCCAGCATCCACTCCAGGTCCTCGAATTGCCGCTTGTTCTTGCGGCGGCACTGCACCGCTGCCAGAACGATAGTGCCCTTCTCGAAGCCCTGTCGACGCAGCGCGGCGTAGC
The DNA here is from genome assembly GCA_902773515.1 of uncultured Eubacteriales bacterium. Classification (GTDB taxonomy): domain Bacteria; phylum Bacillota; class Clostridia; order Christensenellales; family Aristaeellaceae; genus UBA2862. Next base: position 18,861 of record CACYET010000055.1, read on the forward strand.
GCTTCAGCTCTTCCGGCGTGGGCTGGGCCTGGGGGCCGCCCAGCTCGCGCAGCGCCTCGGCCGCGTCCTGCCAGTAGGCCTCGTCGCCGTTCAGCCGGTTCTTCAAAATTTTATCCAGGTAGGCGAAGGTGGGCGTGCGCGCCTTGGTGGTCTCCTCGCAGGCCTCGACGATCTGCTGCTCGGTGTAGCCCCACTCCCCCGTCCAGCGCTTCACGCACTCCAGCTCGTCCAGCGACGGCGCGCGGCGCAGGTTGAAGCGCTTGAGCACCGCCTGGGCCACGGCGTTGACGCCGTCGCGCTCGGCGATGGCGCGCTCCACGTCCTCCAGCGTGCGGCAGCCCTGATCCGCCCACGCGGCGGCGAGCTTGTCCATCCGCTTGAACACGCTCACGGGGCTGGGGTTCTTCACGCGGGAGGTGGCGATGCCGTACTCCGCCAGCCGCAGCGCCGCGGCCTGGTCGTAGCCGAGCACGTTCAGCCAGTCGTTGGCGACGCGGTACTCGTGGCTGTCGATCACCTTCGCGCCGAAAAGCGCCTGCAGCGAGGCGTTGAAGTCGCGGTAGGCGTAGTAGTCGCGCTCCATGGGATTCGCGGCGAACGCGCCCTCCGCGCGGGGTGAGATCAGCTCGTAGGTGGGCGGTCGGTCGGTCAGGCGCCGCGCCAAACCCTGCTGCTCCCAGTAGGCGAACGCGCCGTACACCGCGTCCTCGTCGATGCGCAGCGCCCGGGCCAGCTCCCGCGTGTCGCCGCCCAGCTCCGGGTGCAGCGCCAGCATCCGCGCGTACAGATACACGCGCAGGTTCACCTCCGGCGCGATGGGCAGGTATTCCATCAGGAACAGGTTTTCGATGGGCGTGGAATCGAACATCGCCGCGCCCTCGGCAAAGCTGAAAGTGGACATGGCCGTACCTCTTGGGTCTTACCCCGTTGTTGTGCATAAAACTCTAGGATATATGATAGCACACTATCTCCAAAAAAACAATTGCGGAATCGCACAGATCCTTCGCTTCGCTCAGGATGACAGGCGGGGCAACAATGTCATCCTGAGCGAAGCGAAGGATCTTTACACCATGCGTTGTTGCTACATCGCGGCCCATCAGAATTTACACCCCGCCATCTTGACAACCTCCCCGTCCCATGCTATCATTCAACTACAATCGAAAACATGGCGATGATGGGAACAAGTAGGCCGCGCAGGCCGGATGCAGAGAACCCCCGGGCGGTGAAAGGGGGCGAGGGCGCGCGGACGAATACATCCCGGAGCCGGCGGCTGAACGCGCGGCAGGGTCCGCAGTAGGCCGTCCGGGCGCGCCCGTAACAGCGCGTTCGAGGCCGCGGGGCTTTTCCCGCGGCGAACGGAAGTGGTACCGCGATTCACAGTCGCCTTCCCCATGCGGGAAGGCGGCTGTTTATGTCAGGAGGCGTATACGATGCAATTCACCGAGGATATGTTCGCGCGGCACATGCGGCCCATCAACGGCAGCGCCATCCGCGAGATCTTCAAGCTGCTGGCGCGGCCGGGGATGATCTCCTTCGCGGGCGGCAATCCCTCCAACACGGCGCTGGAGCCGGACGTGATCTCCGATCTGGCGCAGAAGGTGCTGGGGCAGTACGGAACGACGCTGCTGCAGTACGGCGCGACGGACGGCTTCGGCCCGTTCCGCGAGAGCGCCGCGGCGTTTCTGAACACCGAGGGCGTGAAGTGCGACGCGAGCCAGGTGCTGCCGGTGCAGGGCGGCTCGCAGGCGTTCGACCTGCTGCTGAAGGCGCTGGTGGACCCGGGCGACGTCGTGCTGTGCGAGAGCCCGACGTTCCTGGGCGCGATCCAGGCCATGCGCGAGTACAACGCCACACTGGTGTCGATGCCCACGGACGAGCACGGCGTGATCGTGGAGGCGGCGGAGGAACTCATCAAAGAACACCATCCGAAGCTGATGTACGTGATCCCCACGTTCCAGAACCCGACTGGCATCACGCTCTCGCTGGAGCGCAGAAAGGCCCTGGCGGCGCTGGCGTCGAAGTACGGCGTGGTGATCGCCGAGGACGATCCCTACCGCGACCTGCGCTACACGGGCGAGGCGCTGCCGCCGATCCAGTCCTTCGACGAGGAGGGCTGGGTGGTGTACATGTCCAGCTTCTCGAAGTACATCTCCCCCGGCCTGCGCCTGGGCGCGGCGGCGGTCACGAACCCGCTGCTGCTTCGGAAGATGGTGATCGGCAAGCAGTCCGCCGACGTGCACTCGCCGCTTTTGAACCAGGCCATCGTGGACGCCTACCTGCGCGCGGGGCTGATGCCGGCGCACCTGGCGCGCATCTGCGGCGACTACAAAAAGCAGCTGGAGGCGATGCTCGCGGGCTTCGAGCGCTTCCCCGCCGGAACAACGCACACCGTGCCCCAGGGCGGCCTGTTCGTGTGGGCCGAGCTCCCCGAGGGCGTGGACGGCCTGAAGGCGTTTGACGCCGCCGTGGAGGCGGGCGTGGCCTTCGTGCCCGGCACCCACTTCTACCATGACGGCGGCCACCTGAACACCCTCCGCCTGAACTTCTCCATGTGCGACATCCCCACGATCGAGGCGGGCATGGAACGGCTCGGAGAGGTTATTACGAAGCTGTAAGCGCTTCGCGTTGAGTGTGGAGTGTGGAGAGTGGAGTGTGGAGTTATAGAGTGCCGGAGAACCGGATTCTGATACTTCACCTACAAGCTCCCAGCTACGTCATTGCGAGGAGGGCGCAAGCCCGACGTGGCAATCTGGTTTCCCAATAATCAAAACAAATCCGAAGGATTTGCACCACAACTCCACTCTCCACACTCCACACTCCACTCTCCACTCTGAACTCTCGAAAACAACCATCATTGCGATAGAAAGGAACGATATCTCATGAATGCACTTGACCTCTTAAAAGAGCGCGGGTTTGTCAAGCAGATCACGTTTGAGGACGAGCTGTACGAGGCCTTTGACAAGGGCATGGTGTCCTTCTACGTGGGCTTCGACCCCACGGCGGACAGCCTGCACATCGGCCACTACATCCCGATCATGGCCATGGCGCACCTGCAGAAGGCGGGCCACAAGCCCTTCGCGCTGATGGGCGGCGGCACCGGC